>CAZTDL010000248.1:0-6555 GCA_964612775.1 uncultured Lentisphaeraceae bacterium | reverse complement strand
CAACTCATTCCAAGGCGAAATACGCATCGTCCGGCCCGCCACCGTGTTCAGATCAGCGGAAGGATTCAGCGAGACATACAACTCCCAGCCATCCGGCATACCGTCTTGCTTCTTCTCCGTCACATCGCTGTCAGGAGTTAACGGATGCGTCGTATTCTCGGACCACACCAATTCGCTGGCAGCCATCGTGCCATCCGAACCATTCAATCGGTTCTCAGCGATGTACTGCATCACCAGATACTCATCCAATGCCGTAAAGGGAACGGTATTCGTCGCGGCCGGCGTTGCAAGCCACGTTGGGAAGCGGTCAAACGACGAATGATAGTTGACCGTATCGGTCCACGCCGTTCGCGGATCAAACCCGAACTCCCGCATCACCTGCGCGTGCACCAAGACGGCTTGCTTCTGGACTAAGGCAACCACGATGGCGTTTGCCGAAAGGGCGGCAACCGGACGGCCAACGGCCATAATCTGCCGATTCGTCGCACCGTAGTAATACCACGTGGTGAAACTACCCGTGTTCGTGCCCTCGGCCGCGCCGACGGCAAGATACGAGTTTGTGTTGACACCATCCGTAACCACTGTCACCAACTGACGATTGACTGTAGCATAAGCCATATAATCGCCATCATCGTTGAGCGATGCGTCGCCGGGGTCACAAGGATCCAGAGACCGCAACACTTCCCATGCGTCGCACATACCGTCATGGTCGGTATCCCAGTGCGTCGGATTTGTGCCGAGCACCAACTCCTCCGCATCCGTTAGGCCGTCTTTATCGAAGTCACTCACCGTGCCGCGCGCGGCGACGGGATCGAACTCCAGAATGATTGAAGCCGCCGTGATAAACGTTCCCTGACCGACGTTTGCAGGGTTGTACGCCTCGCCCGTCAAGCGCGGTGACGCGAACTGCGCCTGATACCAGAACCAATATTCCCAACCGTCCGGATACCCGTCACTGTCCGTATCCACCAACGCGGGATTTGTGCCCGGTTCATCTTGGATGCCGTCGACATCGCTGATTCCCTGCTTATTCAAGCCCAGATGATAGCCGCGAACCTCTTTCAATGCCGTGAAAGCATTAACGGGCACCGCGCCCTCGGCCGTGTCGGGGTCAGCGACGGCACGGAAATCGTAAAGGCCCAGAACTCCCGTCGGATTCACCGGCAAGAAATCGCCGGCCGAGTTGCCGTCGCCGTCAAGATCGCCGTTGAAAGCGTTCAACGGTTTCAAATAATTCGGCGTCGTGCCGGTATCCGTCGCGGTATCTGACGTTTCTGAGGTTTGCGACAAGATCCATGCCGCCGTCGCGTCGGGGATTCCGTCTTGGTTAATGTCGCCCACATTGTCCGCTTCACGCCATTCCCGGCTGAAGATGGCCTGAATGTTCCGAGCCGCGACACTGCTTGTCGTCCCGTCTGTACTGGTCACGGACGTGGGCAACGTAACGACCGCCGACGACCCTGCGGTGGAGGGGTTCACATCCGCTTCGGTCAGTCCCTGTTCCGTCCCGCCGACCCAAACGAAGAAAAAGCTGTCAAAGTACGTCTTGACCGCATTCGTGATGGCCGCACCCGTACTGCTGTAATGAACGACATTGTAGTAATTGGCTACACCCGTTTTATACGGCACAGCCCGCAGCGTCGCGCTATCGACGGACGGACCGTACTTGAAATAGTAGATGTCATTGTAGTTGTACCACTTGGCCGTCTCGTCGACCACAATGCCGTTGCCCAAACCCGTAGCGCCATAATAAGACACCGTCTCGTTCGGTCCGACAGGGGTCACGATAACCGTCTTGCCAGGGGCGATGCGCACCTTGAACTGGACCTTATCGCTGCCGCCGTCCTTGTCCACCGCCCGCACCGTCACCGTCATATCGCCGGACGCGCTGTACGACTTGAGCAAACTGCCGGAGGCCCCGGTTACCGTACGCGTCTCGCCATCGCCGAAGTTCCATGTTACCGTCATCGACGCGCGATCCTTCAGCACATCGTCAATATCCCAGAAGAACGTCCAATTCTCACCCTGCGTAATGGTGTATGCCACCGTCGTCGAGGTAATGTCTGTCGCGCTGGGATTCACGATTTCCGGGCGTACATTCTGAATTTTCACCGTGCCGGCGACCAGATTATTTGTATAAAAGGCCTTTGACAGTGCCGTTGCGGAAACGGTCGGTGTGATGGTGAAACCGTTGTAACGCGAAATCTCCGTGCCCTCCAAGATATTGGAAATGGCAACCGTCTGTTCCAAGACCGTGCCGATCTGGTCTGCCGAAATCGCGGGGAACGTCACGGACTTCCGCCACAGATCCATCCAGCCGTTCGCGGACGAATTCGCAGGTGTCACGGTGAGATCAACGGTCACGGCATTAGTGAAACCCGAGGTCAACTGGACCGTGATCGTGTTCTCATCGACTGAGTCCTCGGCAAGCACACCTGCCGGCGTCAAGACATATACCGACGGCGCGGGTCCGACTCGTACCGTGAACGATACCGGCTTGGAAACGCCGCCGTCTTTATCCTCCGCCTGCATCTCAACCGTGTAGATGCCATGGTTCTGATAGGTATGACTGATCGAGCCCTGCGCATAGCCCGTCCGATTCGATACGCCCGTCGCGATGAATTCACCGGTGCCATCACCGAACAGCCAGCGCGTAGTGACGGGATTCAGATCGGCATCAGCATCCGACACCTCAAACGAGAACGTCTTTGACAGAGTTGCCGAAGCGGCGACCACATTGGTGAGGGCATCGACCCTGATATCCATCAAACGCGTTACCACAGGTGCCACATTGGTCACCCAAACCCAACGCTGTTCCGTCGTAAAATAGGCCGCCGCATCGTTATTCGTGATCACGGGCGTTAATCCGATGCCGGTTGCCGAACTGATATCTGTACCATCGGCTATGTTGAACTTGATGTAGGACGAGTTTGTGCCGCTGTTCGAAATCAGAACGGGGCCGAGTGTGCCGAAAGTCAGGTTGCTTTCCGCTTGTTCCACCGCCAACCGCACGTAAACATTTCCGGCTGTGTACGGTTCAGAAAGAACAAAACGCAACTGCCCCGAGTTCTTATCGCTCGTTTCACCATAGGTATCGAACGTCGTCTCCACCCGAACGGTCGGACGCGGCGCGGCCTCCGTCACAACGACGTTGAAGGTCGTCGAGGTGCTGCCGCCATCCTTATCTTTGACCGTCGCCTTGACACTCTTGGTTCCCGTCGACGAATAAGTGTGCGTCACGACGCCTTGGGCACCGGTGGTCACGGTCGCAATCGTGCCGTCACCGAATTGCCATGTGATCGTCAGATTATTGGTCGTATCCGCCTGCACCACATCCGTTGCGGCCCATTCGATAGGCAAGGCGATCTGGCGATTCGCCTGAAACACGTCGTTCGTTGTGGGAGTCGTCAGAGAGGGGACAACGTTTAGAACTTTGACCGTGGCGGACTCGAGATTCTGATAATAGCCGGCAACATCGTTCGTCGGGGAAGGCGTAATCACGACACCGGACTGATAACTTGCCGTCGTACCGTCAATCGCCCAATACGGAACGGCGGCAGACTCCGTGTTGCCTTTCGTGATCTTCACATACTTGGGAGACGCGTCAAACCTGATATTGCCCGTCACGTCGAGGTCCAACCGCACCCACAAATCAGCGGTCGTGTACGCATGCGACAACTTCACCGTCAGGTAATTCACCGTCGAATCGGACTCCATCACGGTCAACGAATTCCCGATATCCATACCGGGCAAAGAGACGCTCACGGTCGGCGCCGGCGCGGCGGACACCGTGACGGTCTTCGTAACATAGTTCGTCAAACCTTCGGTCAACGTCGCCTCAGAACTCAGATAAATCTGGGTCGTGCCCTCCGCGACGCCACGGATATAGAAAAGCGATTCCGTGCTTCCCGCCGCCATGTAAGCCGGTGAAGCCGTATTCACAATTTGGGCGACATTGGTGTTTGCGGACCAAACATAAAATGAAACCGTATTGCTCACCGCGCTATCCGTCACCACGGAAGCCACCATGGTCTTCGTGGCCTGAACCGACCAGTCATCCGTTTCGAAGTTAATGGTCCGGAGACGGATATTCGCGTTCGCCAACGTCGGATCAGCCGTACCCTCTGTAATCGTGCTGAACCGCCAGACGACGTTGCTGTTGTTGCCGGGATTATATATGCGCCATTGATTGTCATTAAAGGTATATGGCGTGCCCTCCGTTGCAGACCCCGCATTACCATAAATCTTCATGGGAAACGCCAAATCGCCAGCCTGCACCGTATATTGGAAACGCAAATCCGTCCGGGAAGAATCCACATTATTGATGCCGACCAACTGCGCATACTTTTCTCCGTTGCCGGTCAAAACTTTGATTTCGAACGGAGAAAGAAGATCGGCGGCAACGGTTGACAGCAACGGATGCACCCGCGTGAAGTTGGTCCCGTTCATGCTGAGCAAGCGGATCCGGAACTCGACAAGCTGGTCGGACACGGTGATTGGGGCCGTGTAACCGGTTGACGGATGCTTCGTGATGCTCACGATATCGCCCACTTGCGCCTGGACAGCGGGTCCCGCCAGCATCAGCCCGCAAACCATCACCGGGAACGCCAGTGTCTTCAATACATTCCTCATTCCGCTCGTATTCATGCGAATTCTCCTGTTCACTCCGTAAATCATGCTTGTCTACAGTTGGGTAACGCGTTATTTCCGAGGTGCCTCAGCATCAACCGCTCGTGCCCGACCTTGGGCAACGGCCTCCACAGCCCTGCCCTCCTCTTCAATCCGTAAACGGATCAAGTCCCGCGCCGCAGCCCGCGTCTGTTTGTCCGCTTCCACCAACGTCTTTTCGCGAGTTTCAAGCGCTCGCCACTCGGCATCCTTATTTAAGGCTTCCTTCAGGGCAACCGCATCCGTATTCGTCGGCAACGTCGCCTGTATCCGCTCACGGCAAACCCGCATCTGCTTCCGCACTTCGAAAAGCTCGGACGCCTGTTTCCCCTGCTGAATACGGTTCTTTTTCAAAGCCTCTCTATAGGCGACATCATTCATCCGATTCGTAACGACACGCTCTAGCTCGGGCGTCACCGAAGGCACAGGAGAAGACTGGCGTTTTTTACAACCGCCACACACAACACCCATAAAAACCATTGACACGATGACAAGACATGTCACCGCAATGCGTTTTCTCACTATCCCACTCCGCCGCCTCAAGCAACGAAAACCGAGCATTTCTTTCTCTTTCCGGTCCAAATCAAAGCGCTTTTCGTTATCTGTTTTAAGTCCTGAGCATACAACGCCGTGATTTTTAAATCTTACCATGTTAAAAAGTGCGCGAGCAAGGCCATTCTGAAAAAACCTTTTTGAAAAAAACACGCACTTTTAAGATTGCCTACAAGCGTAGGCATGCGTTACAGTGAACGCACTATGACTGAAGACCGAACCAGTGACGTCGTGGCCGAGACGCTCGTTCTCGCCGACGGTGAAAATCAAGATAATCTTTTCCGTGTCCGCCGCACAAAGCTCCTTGTCATCAGTGGCCCGCTCCAAGGCCGCGAGTTCGTTGTCAACCGCGACACCTTCACCATCGGATCCGGTCGGCACAATGACCTGACGATCGATGATTCCACCGTCTCAAAGCGACATTGCGAGATCGTCGTGGACCAGAACGGATATCTGATCCGCGATCTCGACAGTACCAACGGAACCCTCGTCCAAGGCGTCCGCGTCTCCTCGGCCCACCTCGCCCCGGGATCGGAAATCCATCTCGGCAAGACCCGCATCGTGTTCTGCCCCCTCCAAGACGCCAACGACATTCCCCTGTCCCGAAACGAGGCCTTCGGCGCCATGAGGGGACGGTCCGTCCCCATGCGGAGGATCTTCTACATCGCCGAGACCTATTCGCCCGCCGACGTCACCGTCATGATCACGGGCGAGACCGGCACGGGTAAGGAGTTGCTGGCGCGGTCAATACATGACCTCAGCGGCCGGAAAGGCGAATTCGTGGCTGTGAACGTCGCGGGCGTGGATGACACGGTCTTCTCGGACACGCTTTTCGGTCATCTCAAGGGCGCTTTCACGGGTGCGGACACTCCCCGGGCTGGGCTTGTCGAACGCGCGGCGGGAGGGTCCTTGTTTCTTGATGAGATTGGCGACCTCGGCCAGAGTTCCCAGATTAAGCTCTTGCGGCTCCTTGAGTCTGAGGAGTACTACCCCTTGGGTTCGGATATGCCAAGAGGTACGGATGCCCGGGTCGTGGTCGCGACCAACCATGACCTCCAAGAACTTCAGCAAGGCGGTAGGTTCCGCAAGGACCTATTCTTCAGGGTGCGCACGCACCATCTGCGCGTGCCACCTCTCCGTGAGCGCAGGCAGGACATCCCCCTGCTCGTCGAGCACTTTCTCGAAAAAGCGGCGGAATCCCTTGGCAAGCGGAAACCCACACCCCCGCCCGAGCTGCTGACGTTGCTCAATACGTACCACTTCCCCGGCAATGTGCGGGAACTGGAATCCCTTATCTTCGATTCCGTAAGTGCGCATACGGCCAAGAAGCTGTCG
>CAZTDL010000247.1:0-6596 GCA_964612775.1 uncultured Lentisphaeraceae bacterium | reverse complement strand
TTCGATGACACGGTTTTTTCCAGAGTGGCAAACCAAATAATTCCCGTTGGTCAATTTGCGCACCATGCGCAGGTTATGATGGGCACCGGTCTCGACGTACTTCGTCATGAGCGAGAACACCACCTTGCCACCCCGATCCACTTCGACGACCCGGCCTGAGGCGTTTTCGCCCACCATCGTATTTCCGTTCGCCAACCGCTGACACGCATAGGCGCCTCCACCCTTCTGGATCTCCGGCTTATATTCGAAGACGACCTTATGGTCACGCGTCACTTCCGTAATGTTCCCATCCGCAAACATGACGTTGCCGTTCGGCAGCATCCACGCCTCATGAACATTGCCGGCCTTGTGCTCCCACACCACATCGCCCTGCGGCGAGAGCAATAAAACGCGTCCACTGCCCGTGGCAAGCACAGGCGCATCCAATTTGCCCTCAACCCCCTCCGCACACGCCACCCCGGCGACCATCGCAAGCAATCCGGCAATTCGTTTCATAAGCCCCTCCAAAAACAAGATCGATCGCAACGTGTTTGTCGATTCCGCTACCGATCCAACGTGATGCCGCGCCGCATATACGTCGGGACATCCAAATCCTGCCCGTTAAAAAGCGTCGGTTCCACATTCTGGAACTTGCCCCGGCCCGTCGCACCGAAGGAAAGTTTGCTGGTTTTACCACGCCCTTTACGGCTGCCCGGCTGGATCGGAAACGCTTCGGCCACAGGTGGCTCTTGTGTCGACGCAATATCCTTACGCGGCTCAATCTGAGCGGCGGCGGTCCAGCTTTCAAACGCCAAAACAACGAGCTCGATACGGCCTTCATACTGCTCATCCAACACAGTACCCATCTCAACCTGACACGTCTTCGCGGATATGCCGCGCATCTTCTCCATGACCTCCCCGACCTCGACCAGCCGCAGATCACGCCCCGCAAGAATCCCCAACAGCTGCGCGCTCGCTTTCGCGAGCGCATCGCCGGTCCGCAACAAACGGCACTTCTGCAACGCGTCAACAACCTTCGCCGCCCGGTCAGCCCCCTCCGCCGAAGCATAGCCGAAGCGCGCGTTACCGCCCTTCAGAACCATCGCATGCAGGCGCTCCGCATCCAAACTGATGAAACCCGGTTTCGACAAAATCCGCCACAACAGCGTTATCCCCGCTGAAATCAACTTTTCGGCAACCTGTACGGCATCCGCCAGCAACACCTCACCCGCATCGCTAAACAGGTCGTCCAGCGCCACAACCACCAGCGAATCGGCGTTCTCCTCGATCATCGGCAGCACGCGCTCAGCCGCTTTACGCCGCGCCTCGCCCTCGAAGGCGAAAGGCCGCGTTACAAAACAAATCGTCGCAAGCCCCATATCGTGCAACGTCTTTACGATCTCCGGCGTCACGCCACCGCCCGTTCCCGCCCCGAGACTCGCCGTGATCACGACGGTCCGCGCACCCTGCAGATGAGGAAGCAGATTCTGCATATCGTCCTGAGCGGCAAGCCGTCCCTGAATCGCGTCGCCTCCCGTGCCATGCCCCGCCAACCGTGAACCGCCGAACAGCAAACACGTCATGCCGCCCGACGCCGCAGTCCTGTTCGACAGCGCATCCGTATCGACGCCTAACGCGCGAAGCCCGTGGCCGTAAGCGGATTGAACAGACGCGGCCAGCCTGCACCCGCCACCGCCCACTCCCAACAACAGCAGTCCCGATTGGATTTCCTGGCTCATCGTCCAAACCATCCTTTAAACATGTTTTTCACCGGCGAGAACAATCCGTGATCCTCATACGTCATCCGTCCGTAAAGCGCCAGCCCGGCCACGGAAGAAAACGAAGCCGGCTGATCAACCGCTTCCAAGCCGTCCACGTTCACCGGCAGTCCAATCTTACACGGCAAGCCGAACACGCGATGCGCGAGATCCGTCACTTTTCGCAAATACGCGCCGCCGCCCGTCAACACGACGCCACCGCCCAGATGCGGCATCACCCCCGCCTCATCCAACCTCGAACGCAAGACACGGAACGTCTCATCCATACGCGCGTTGATCACCGTATGCAGCGCTTTGCAACTCAGCGCGCGCTCCTCAAAGCCCACCTCCGCCGGCAACGTTACCCGTCGCGCCCCGCTCTCCGCATCGATCACCGCAGAGCCTTCCGCACGCTTGATTTCCTCCGCGCGATTCAACGGGATGTTGAACGCCAACGCGATATCGTTGGTCACATGGTCTCCGCCAACGGCAACACAGCCGACAGCCGAAATCACATTGTTACAATAGGCGACATAATTCGTCGTGCCTCCGCCCAGATCGACCAGCACGACACCGTTTCGCTTCTGCTCCGGCGTCACGACCGCCAAGGCCGAACAAATCCCGGAGAACGCCACATCCGTCACATCGAGTTGCGCGCTTCTTGCCACACTGACCGCATTATCGATCCGGCTTTTCAAACCATGCACCGCCATCACATTCAGCGTGAGCATCTTGCAGCGCATCCCCTCCGGCTTCACAATGCCCGGCTGATCATCCACCGTGAACGACTGCGTGACCGTATGCAGCACTTGACGATCCGCCTCCAGCTGCACCTCTTTTGCGTTTTCGGTGACTTCCTCGATATCCTCGCGCGCCACCACATGGTCGGCCGAACGGATCGCCACCATACCCGGATTCACCGCCGCCTGGACATGGCCGCCGGAGGTCGCCAGCAACACCTGCCAAATACTCACGTCCGCCTGCTTCTCGGCCTGCTTGGCCGCAGACTCGACACCCGTACGCGCCTGCGACAGATCAATCACCTGACCCTTGCGTACGCCGATCGTGGGATACGTTCCCACGCCCGTAATCCTTACACGCCCGCTCTCGTCGGACTCGCCCACGCACACGACCGTACGCGACGTACCGATCTCCAGCGCGGCAATTGGAGGAATCGCCATAAGCCCTCGTTTCTTCGTCTCATTGAACCCCGACCGGCATCGCAAAAATCCGGCTCGGCAGTGTTGCGTCCCACATCACGCGGGGTTTTCCAATCGCACTTTCCATCGCTTTCGCAAGATTATCGAAATGGATCTGCATCCTCGCGGCCGTGTCTTTCTGCTCGTCTTGCATCCCCTCCCAAGCAAACTTCGCCTGCCGGTAGTCGGAGAACGTCAGCAGCAGATAATCGTCCTTGGACGCATCCACCGCCAGCAAGCGGAGCCGGCATTCCGGGCGCAAAGCATTGTTCACGAGCCTGACAGCCGCCATCTCATTGCCGAGCAAACGCTCGCCCGGCTTAATCTGAGAAAACTCGTCCGAGCCCTTAATCAGCGGCAGTCCGCCCGTCCCGGCATAGCGGACAAACACCACGCCCTCTTCGTCCACCACACGCCCGTTCGCCCCGACGCGGGCGATGGGTTCGCGTTCGACAATGTTGATCGTCATCTTGTCCGGCATACGCCGCATGATCGTAATCTCACGAATGTTCGGGGCCTGATCCAGTAACTCGCGGCGCTTCGCTTCGATCGGAATGGAGAAAAGATTGATGCCGTCCCTCAGCCCCAAAACCTCGCAGATCAGATCCGGCGTGAGCGTTTTGCCCGTGGTGATCGAGACGTTCTCACGCACGTTATGCAAAACAAAAAGCGATTGCGACCTGAAATAGTACGCATTAAAAAGCGTCCACCCCGTCCAGATGCACGTCACCAGCACCAGCGCGCACGCAATCAGCACCAGCAAGGCTTTCACCCCGCCGGGCAGATCGGTTACCACCCCGGTCACGCGCCGGCTCCCCTGCGCGAAACGGTTGATCCGGATCTTACCTCGATTGAACAAACTCCACTTCATCGTTTCATTCCGCCCGTCTCAGCCGCACGCCGCCAGTTTCAGCAGCTTCGCGCACAACGCGCTGAACGACATGCCCGCTTTCGCCGCAGCTTTTGGCAGCAGGCTCGTGGCCGTGAACCCCGGGATCGTATTGATCTCCAGCACATAGGGCCGCCCCTCCGGCGTCACCCGAAAATCGATTCGGCTCATGCCGCGGCACCCCACGGCTTTGAAAGCCAGTAAGGCGAAAATCTGGCATTGCGCCACCAAAGGCGCGTCCTCCTTGCTCTCGGGAAAGACATAGCGCGTCATGCCCTTGGTGTATTTCTCCGCATATCCGTACCATCCGTCCGGCGCTTGAATCTCGACCACCGGCAACGCCTCATCGCCCACCACGCCAACCGTCCACTCGCGCCCCGGGATGAACGCTTCGACCAGAACCTCGCCCTTCGGATCCACCTCCCGCGCGGCTTTCAGCGCCGCGTCCCACTGCCCGGCCTCCGTCACTTTCGATATTCCAACGCTCGACCCATCGCAGGGCGGCTTCACCACCACCGGCAACGGCAACGTCGTCACATTCTGGCCGCGGGGCAGCACGTCGAAGGGTGCCGTCGGCACGCCCGCCTTTTCAAGTATCCGCTTCGTCGCGATCTTGTCGATCGTGATACGGCTGGCAGCGGCACCCGGCCCCGTGTAGGGAATACCCAATTTGTCCAGATCCGCCTGAACGCCGCCATTCTCGCCATAGCCGCCGTGAAGCGTCAGAAACACAGCTTCCACACCGACGGGCAACGCCTCAATGCTGTTCTCGTCCAGAATCACCGGCACAACATCAAATCCCGCTTCTTTCAGGCCCTCGATCGCCGCGGCGCCCGACCTCAGCGAAACCTCCCGCTCGCTCGACGTCCCGCCCATCACCACTGCCACTCGCTTCATATCCGTATACTCACCTTCTCAAAAACAAAGACCGCTGATCTCAGGTGCCAGCGTCACCCCGCAACCTTTTACAACCCGGTTACGCATCCGCATTACCAGCGCCAGCACATCCGACGCCGTCACAGGTTCATCAACCGCCACAATATTGGCATGAAAATCCGTTACCCGCGCCCCGCCGATCCGCAGGCCTTTGCATCCTGCGGCATCCAGCAAGCGCCCGGCAGACGCTCCGGCAGGATTCTTGAAAACAGATCCTGCCGTCCTGAGTCCCGCCAGCGGGATCCGCTTCGCCCGCAGGGCCCGCCGACACGCATGGATGAGCTCGGGCCCCGACCGTTTCAGCCGCAAACCGCAAGTCAGCGCCACGCGCCCCGCAAGTCCGGCACAATGCCGATAAGCGAATCCACAATCATCAGGCGTCAGTATAGTGATTTTACCATCCGGATTCAAACAGCGAATCCACGCCACATGCGATCCGATCTCACCGCCCTGCGCACCCGCGTTCATCGCCAGCCAGCCCCCCAGACTCCCCGGCACACTGTCCATGAATTCCAACCCGGAAAGGCCTTCCTGTTCCAACGCATCCAGCAGCACGGGCCCTTTCCAGCCGCATCCCGCCACCACCTCATCGCCACGGATCTCGAGTTCCTGGCAGGCACCCTCCGCAAAACGGATCACACACCCCGGCTCACCCAGATCGCTGAACCACGCGTTCGCGCCCGCACCCACCATGCGCCATGGCACACCCGCTCCGACGCAAAGCCGCACCGTCGACGCCAACGATTCCTCATTCGCGACCTCCACACGCCAACGCGCCCAGCCGCCGACCCCGAAGAACGACCATTCAGCCAACGCGCCAAAAGCTTCCACATGCGCGCCCGAAACCCGCCGCAGCTCCGCCTCAAACCCTTCGGGATCTTTGCGTTCCGGCCAGCCGCGCGCAATGTCGGCCTGAATCAGCCGCGCCAATTCAATCACATCGCCCGCGCCGGCGATCAGCACGAAGTCGCCAAACTTGGCCGTCTGTCTCAAATAAGTCCAGACGTCTTCCCTTGACCGGGCCAACTTCACCCGCGGGTTCCCGTCTCCCTCACGCGACTCCGCGCTTCTGAAATGCGCATACAGATCGCAGATGTCTCCGCCGTCGATCATCGTTTCGGACGCGGCGTACACCGGCAGCAGGATCACCTCATCCGCCGCCGCGAACGCGGCGGGAAACTCCGGTCCCAACGCCCGTGTGCGCGTATAGCGATGCGGTTGGAACACCACCCGCAGACGCGCAGGCTTCTGCTCCCGAGCCATCTCAACCGCCGCTTTCAGTTCTGCGGGATGATGGGCATAATCGGCCACGAAGCGAATGCCGGACACCTCCGCCACCGTCTCAAAGCGGCGTCCCGGCAATTCATTGCACGCGCGCGCTAACGCTTCAAACACCGCTTTGGGTTCGGCCCCCAGCAAGATTGCCGCCGCAGACGCGCCCAACGCGTTCAGAACATTGTGCCGCCCCGACACGTCCAGCGTCACACGGCCCTGCGGATGGCCCTGATAAACAAGATCGAAAGAAACCGACGACGCCTCCACGCGCACATCCGTCGCCCGTAAGGAAGACGCGTCCGAAAAGCCAAAACTCAGGACCGGAACCGTCGCGGATTGCGCCACGCGCCATGCCCGCTCATTATCGCGGCAGACCGCCACGCCCTCACGCGTCTGCACCACGGCCTGACGGAAACAGGCCAGCAACGCGGCCTCGCCATCGAAATGTTCCAAATGATCCAGATCGATGTTGTTGAGCACCGTAACCGCCGCATGATACAACGCCAGCGTGCCATCGCTCTCATCCGCCTCGGCCACAAGCAAATTGCCGTTCCCGCCGCC
>CAZTDL010000246.1:0-6611 GCA_964612775.1 uncultured Lentisphaeraceae bacterium | reverse complement strand
CACCCGATGTTGCAGCACGCTGTGGCGGAGGCCGATTACTTAACCCCTACGCCCATCCAAGAAAAAGCCATTCCGCATCTGATCGAAGGTCGCGACTTACTGGGCTGTGCCCAAACCGGCACAGGCAAAACCGCCGCCTTTCTCTTGCCCATACTGCATCGTCTGACGCTCAACCCCAAAGCGACCGAGCATAACAAACCCCGCGCGCTGATCCTCTCTCCGACGCGCGAGCTCGCGGCGCAGATCGCGGCCAGCACCGCCACCTATGGCAAATATCTGGGCATGCCGTTTGCGGTGGTCTTCGGCGGCGTCAGCCAATATCCCCAAGTCAGCGCCCTCAACCGCGGCGCCGTGCTCGTCGTCGCCACCCCCGGACGGCTGCTCGACTTAATGGAGCAAGGCCACGTATCGCTCGAGAACGTCGAGGAATTCGTTTTGGATGAGGCGGACCGCATGTTGGACATGGGCTTCATGCCGGACATCAAGCGCATTCTCGCCAAGCTACCGGAAGTGCGCCACACGCAGTTTTTTTCCGCCACATTCTCGCCTGAGATTTTGCGTCTCGCGATGACAATGGTCAAAGATCCGATCAGCATCACCATTTCGCCGGATCAGCCGACGGTCGACAAGATCAATCAAAAGGTCATGTTCGTCGACAAGCCCAACAAGGACAGCCTTCTGATCAGCCTTCTGACAAACCACCCCGAGTTTGTGAAGGTGCTCGTCTTCGCGCGGACGCGCCACGGTTCAGACCGCATTGAGCGGAAACTGGAGCAGGCGGGCATTCGCGCAGGGGCGATCCACAGCGACAAGACGCAGCGGGCGCGCACGGATGCGTTGAACGCCTTCCGCAACGGACGCGTCCGCGTGCTGGTTGCGACCGATATCGCGTCTCGCGGCATCGACGTGGACGGCATCACGCATGTCATCAATTTCGATCTGCCGGAAGAAACCGAATCCTACGTCCACCGTATCGGACGGACCGCACGCGCGGGTGCGGATGGCGCTGCCGTCGCCTTCGTTAGCGCCGAGGAACGCGGCCTGCTGCGCGCGATTGAGCGCATGATCCGCAAAGAGATTCCCATCGACAGAGATCATGAGTTCCACTCCGAACGGGCCGAAAAGGCCTCGGGCAAGGGAGGAAGCCGTTTTGGCGCGCCGCCGCCTTGGGCGCAGCGGAAAGAACGCCAGAGTCGGCATCCGGCCAACACGGAACGCAGAAATCAGCGTCCGCCCAGCCACAAAGGCCGCAGCCAACCCGACTTCAGAGGTGGCCAAGGCGACAGCTTACCCCCCGCCCCATGGGAAGAGCCGAAAGGCACCGGCGATGTCGCTCGCGAACGTCCGCCGCTTCGAGAAGGCCCCCGCGATGAAAAACGAGGCGGCGGCGAGAAGTGGTACAAGAAGCCGTTCGGCAAAATCGGCAGCGCGCACAAACCGCATACCGACGCTCCTCGCCAAGAGGGCGGCGATCACGAACAGCCGCCCCGCCTCGCGGAAGTCAGCGGCGACCAGCCGAAAGACCGTGGCGCCAAGCCGGGGTTCAAACCGGGATTCAAACCCGGCGGATTCAAGGGAGGCGGCAAGCCTCGCCCCCGTTCCGCACGCCCGCCATGGATGAACGGCCGGTAACATAACCTTCCAGCGTATCCGCGCATCATCAAACGCGCCACTTCCGTTCCGGAACGTTGCGCGTTTTTCTTTTTCCTTCGCGTCTTGTCGTCAGTGGTTGACGCACGGCTTTCCCCGTAAAATGCGACCGTTCGCCGCGCCGCAGGATCCCCGGCTGGAAACGTTCCCTTTGCGCTCAGCCCCCCCCCGACTTCTCGACTTCTGCCGCAATGCTTTTTTGAACAAACTCCGCCCGTCTTGAAAGGCTAACCGCGCATCTATCTCTCAACGGCGTCACGGCTCGTTTGTTAAATGGCTCCCGAAAAACGGGGATAGTCAGAATAATCCGCATAATTGACAAAGGAAAAACAGTCTGATACGGTGAAGAAACGATTGAATAGAGGACCGATATAAGGGATTCGTAAACATGCGTTTTTTCAGACATGAGGGTTGAAAGAGGAAAAACCGCTTTGCGTTAAAAGGGGGAAATGTCGATGACAACGTTGGGGAACGCGAGGAAACTCGCGACTTTTGAAAATGACACGTTTTGTTCACGGCGCACGTTTTTGACCGCATCCGGGGGTGCCGTCGCGGGAGCGGCCTTGCCCGGCCGCTCATTCGCTGTCCCCGACGCGCTTTCGGTCCAAAAGCAACGCGTCAAGATCGGGCAGATCGGCGTTTGCCATGAGCATGCAGCCGGAAAAATCGACACGCTAAAAAAATTTCCGGACATATTTGAAATTGTCGGGGTCGTTGACGACCGGAGTTCAACGGCGGCCAAATTTGCAGGAAATGACATTAAACCGTATAAAGGGCTGAAATGGATGACGCAGGAAGAGCTGTTTAGCACGCCCGGACTTCAAGCTGTTACGGTTGAAACGCCCAATTCAGAGCTGGTGCCCACGGCGCTTCGCTGCATGGCGCGCAATCTTGCGATGCACATGGACAAACCGGGAGGAGAAGACCTTTCTTTATTTGGCAAACTGCTCGATGGCTGCAAGCAAAGAAATTTGCCGTTTCAGATGGGATACATGTTTCGCAATAATCCGACCATACAGTTTTGCCAGAAAGCTGTCCGCGAAAACTGGCTGGGCGACCTGTACGAAATTCAAGCGGACATGAACCATCACTATGGAGGCAAAACGTATCAGGAGTATCTGAGCCATTTCAAAGGTGGCATCATGTTCAATCTGGGATGTCACCACATCGATTGGATCGTGGCTGTTCTGGGGCGGCCGGAAAACGTCACGCCATTCTTACGATCCACGCCGGGTGCGGCAACCGGAGCGAAAAACAATGCGCTGGCCGTGCTGGAATATCCCCATACCCTTGTTTCGTTGACGGCATGCGGTCTCGTGACCGACGGTTCGGGCGGACGTGGGCTGAAGATTTACGGGTCGAACGGAGCCATCGAATTGAGGCCGTTGGAACACTTCGACGGCAAACCGTTGCAGTTGCGGTTAACCTTGTGCAAAGGTAACGAGAAATATGCCGCCGGGACTCATAAGGTCGATTTTGAGAATAAAAACGGCCGCTATGACAGTCAATTGCGTGAACTGGCAAGAATCATCCGGGGCGAAATGAAAAATCCCTATAGCTATGAACACGACTACTTGGTTCAGGAAGTTCTGTTGGCCGCCGCAGGGAATATGAAATGGGGAACCGCGACAAGCCATCAGCCGAGCGGAGAGAAACGCTCATGAGACGCACGTCTACTGACGCATCGCCGAACGGGACTGAAACGGTTTGGGGGGATGGCCAGAAATCAGAAGGCCATTAAGGCGCGTTTACACGGCTGTCGGCGCTCACCGATTATTTCTGATCCTTCTCTATCACATCGCCAATCCTCCTTTTATCGGGTACATGGGCGAAACGACGGGAGAGGGCTGCCATCTGATCGTCCATAAACGGCTTATCGGACGGGTAATGCCGTTGACAAGGACGCTTCCCCCCAAAGATCTCTTCCGGGGCATCGACAGATGAATCGTGAGAATCAGGAGGTCGGCGGGCGGCGGCATCGTCAGCGGGAGGGCCCGCTCAAGAGATCTGATCCATGTTTTCCCGCTCTCCAAGCCTGCAAGCAGGATGAAGCGGTCGACGTCAACACCATGATTCCGAGAGTCGATAACAACACGGTAAAGATATTGAAGGAATGCCGGAGAAGAGGCGAGAAACCACAAAACCCATATTTAGCCTCCGTTTTTGATCATATCAGAGAGGAATCAGACGGGGCCGATTATTAGAGGGTTCGCCGCGCACGATTTGAAGGCTGTCGTCGAATGTGAGAAGCAAGGGATTAAACCTGTTTTCACATGAAAACTTTAACAGCGCCGGCTCATGGACGGCGGGGCCCCGACCTGATCAAGGATCCCAATTGAAAGCCCGGCCCTTTCGGTCTCCGCGTTGACAAGGGCAACGCCGTCCAGTCCGCACGCCGTCAAAAAGGCAAACAAAAACCGTATCAGCAATCGAGAATTCCTCAATGATGACAAAGCCGCCGTACGCGTCTCGCGCGTCCTGCTTTGCACGACGCACCGAATCCGCAAGACACGCCTTATGCCGATGGGGAAACGCGATCAAGACATAGCAAAAAACAAATCATCGTCATCCTGCTTCATTCGGGCGCGCTGAAGATGCTTATGCCTGTGACGGCAGATCCGAAGCGGGAAGACGCATCGGCGAATAGCCGATGCGTCTCGCGACATAACAGCGGTTTTCTATCTCAAACGGAACAGCGTGCCGTTCGAAAACAGCAGTTTGACCGAATTGTCCGGCTGATAATAGACGACATGCCACCGTTTGTCCGGCACATTAACCGTCGCGAACGAGCCGCTGATCTGACCGGCCCCCGATACTTTGGCAATCGTGTATTTCGCGGATCTGTTCAACTGATCGGGATTCGCGACCGTAACCGCCGAACCGCCCATCAAACTCAGATGATCCTGAACGGTGAGACAATCGCTTACAACCGCATCCACGTCCACCAACAAGGTTCCCGTCAGTTCGGCCGCGCAAGCGAGCGTCAATTCGCCAAGGCTGTCCTCGCCGCCCGGCGCAACGACGCCATTCAAAATCAGGATGCCGTTGCTGACAACACCGTCGCCGCTCAATTCGGACAAGGTCTGAACGCTTCCCCCCCAAGTTCAGCATCGCACCGTCAGCCACGTCGACCGAAGTCCCAGCCACAAGCAGATTGGTCTCGCAACCGACAGAACCGCTATGCAAGGTCAGCAGGTTACCGTCACCGGCATCCGCGAACGCCACATAGTTGGCGATGTTGGTTTCGTTACGTCCGAGGTAATCGATACCGAAGCCGAATGCGCTGGTCTTCCACCACGACGTGTTGACAACCCCACCGCCACCGTTCCCTTGGTAGAACCGCACGTCAAACGCGTGCGCGCCCGGTGAAAGTTCATAGTTGTTTTTCGTCGGCGTCGCCCACGCGCCGTCGTTGAGGATCGTCGTTCCGTCAATCCGCAACAGAGTCGCATCGTCGATACTCTCGGCAAACGTCCAGGTGACATTGGTCTCGGCTCGATTCCAAAGATACCCGCTGTAGATATACGTGGTATTGGTCGGCCAGCCCGCTGTACCGACATTAGCCATGCGGGTCCCGAACTGGATGTCGGTGCAGGGATTATTTGTCGTCGAATTCAGCGATGTCCCAAGCACCGCCCCCTCATACAGTCCGGGTTTAACCAACAGCAGAATGCCGTCTTGAATGCGAAGCGACCCGTCTACGTGCAACGATATGCCGAGCGAGAAGCTCCCGCCCCCCGTTTTCAACAGCGAATCTCCGGACAACATTCCGTTAATCAGCGCACCGGACGCAACGGTCACGGCACCGTTTGTTACGCTATAACCGTTCAGGTCATAGATACCGCCATCGATCGTCACCGCCGCATCGGACGGCAAGGCATTGGAAACGCCCAATCGAAGCGTTCCGTCATAAATGACCGTTTCGCCGCCATAGGTATTGACACCGCCCAACGTCAGCGAGCCGCTGCCCGTTTTTGTCAGTCCGCCGGTCGTCAGGTTCGGCGACAACACCGGCGAAGCGGTTTGAGCGATCGAGGTATATCCGCCCCTAAACAGCGACACCGAGATCGCGTCGCCCGGTTGATATCCCGAACCAGGGCTGGTCACCGTAATGCCGGTCACTTGTCCGCAGGTCACGCTGTTGGTATCCAAATCGACCATCGCAATCGCCGTCGCGCCGAATCCGCTTCCGCCCGAAATCATCACGACCGGAGCACCGATATAACCGGCGCCTCCGTTGGACACGGGGATCGCCGTTACGCCGTAACCGGTCGGCGCCAACAAGGGCTGATTCACCGTCACGGCGGCATTTGTCGTATCGATGACCGCGCCGCCGGAATAAACGGTTGAGGCCGTTAATCCCTGCATGAACGTCCCGGCGTATGAGGTCGGACCGTTCACCAGTATTCTTCCGCCGCCGAAGTTGAAATAGGACGGCGTGCCCGAGCTGTTGGCATAGATGCGGTTGGCCAGAATCGTACCCGCATTGAGATTGATCACCGACATCAGGTTTCCCGACGCGTTCGCCACATTGATGCCGCGAGAGGTGCGGTTCGTCACCGAGTCGAAAAAGGCTCCTGCACCCAACAAATTGAGCATCGAAAAGGAGCCGTAGCCCGCTGAGTGAGCCATGCTCACATAATTGTCGCCGGGAGGAGCCACCAGTTTACCGTCAAACAGGTTCGCGACGCCGTTTCCGCCGGTCCATCCCCAGATCAGCCAAGCGCTCGACCCCGTGACATGGACCTCGCCGCCGAACAGGTCGAACACACCGGTGTTGGCGGTCGTCGTATTACCGCTGCCGCCGCCTAAAGCGAACTGGCCGGCACGCAGAGTGCCCCCGTTCATGCGATAGTAACCGTAAGCGCCGTCGCGTCCGATGTCGAAGATCGATGTGCCGCTGGTTGTCGGAGCGACCTCCACCAACCCGGCGTTCTGTATCAGCGCGCCGCTTGCGACCT
>CAZTDL010000245.1:0-6641 GCA_964612775.1 uncultured Lentisphaeraceae bacterium | reverse complement strand
GTTCAAGATCTTCAAACCGTTTTCAGCCGGCCCTGGACCCGCCTCTACGCCGAAGGCGCTGACGCCGCTTCGGATTCTATCATCGACCCTATCGCCATTGGCCACCGAGGCGCCCCCATCGGTCGAGCCGAGGCGGTCATTCGTGACCGCGAAGGCGTCCGGTGGCTACGTTTCACGACCAACCGCGCTCTCGAAAAGCACGACGGTCTTCAAGTGGAACTTCCGGACGGCGGCAAGCCTTTCGGTTGTGCCGTGGATATCCTGCGCGCCGTCGACAGCATCAGACCGGCCATTGCCGTTCCGGCGGGGACAACCGTGGATGTCGCCCTCCCCCAGACGGATTCGCCCGCGATTCCCCTCGGATCGCCCGTTTTCTGCTCAGCTTCGCAGGCCGTCCGCCGCCGCTACGCGATCACGAGCATCCGCGAATCTGTCCTTCCGTCGGGGCTCCCCGTTGACTTCCGCGTTATACTCGCGCCCGACGGCATCACGGTCCACGCCGAAACGGTTTTCGAGCGACACGGCGACATCACAGCCGACGAAACGCTTTCCCTTCCTTTAACGCCCGCACGTCAGCCCGAGCAGACCGAACCTGCGGTCCGTAAAGCCTTCGAACGTCTCGGCGACACCGCTTGGCAACTCGGTTCGCTCGTGCTCGAGGACCCCCAAGCCCGCTATGCGCCGCCTTCCAAATTAAATGAGATCCGTCGGACGGTCTTGGAAAAACTATCCGCGTCTTTGACGGCCGCCCATATCGCCCGACGCGACGCAATCGCTGCCGCTTGGGGATTCGGCTCCCCCGCATCCGTTCCGTCCGACGTCCAGTTGCCGGAACATTGGTCTCTTAAACTCCGGTGCGACATCCCGCTCCTGTCGCCGGACGCGCTCACGGGAATCGACACGCTCGTACTCTTAATCGGGCATCTTCAGGCGGCCCCCCTTGAGCGCCATCTCTCAGACTGGTCTTCCGTTATAGACCGACACCGGATCCGGCTGGCGCTTCCTCTCATCACGCGCCGCTCGGAACTGGCCGCGCTGAAAAGTACGCTCAAACGACTCGTTGAAGCAGGCTGGACCGAGTGGGAATGCGCCGACCTGGCCGGATATGACCTGCTGGCCGGATCGGGTATCAGACCCGCTTCCGCCGACTGGAGCCTCTACGCGTTCAACCGCGTGTCGCAAGCCGAACTTGGGCGCCTCGGCATTTCGTCCCATGTGCTTTCCGCCGAACACAGTCTCGACAACATCCGAGCCTTAGGCCAAACGCACGGGACCGGCGCGTCGGCGGAACTGCTCGTTTTACAACACACGCCGCTTTTCATCTCCGAGACCGCGCCTTGCCTGCCTCACGCGAAGCACGATGCGGCGATTTCGCTCACCAACCGCCGAGGAAATTCCTTCACCTCCCTAAAACTCGACCGTCGCTGGATCACGGTTTCGGACGTCCCCTTCTGTATCGCCGACCGTCTTGCGCAAACAGGCTTTCACGCGTTTCGAATCGATCTCTCCTGGTCGCCCGTTGCCGCCTGCGGCAAATCCCTGATCCAATCCGTCCTGGCCGGACAGCTTCCCTCCAACGCGCACAACGCCAACTTCGACCGAGGTTTCGCTTAAACATGAGACAAGAACTCGACCTTGCCCTTTTACCGCAAGAGGCCATCAACGCCACGCGCCTGAATGCCTCAATCGCGAAGGCCATCGGCATTGAGCCTTCCCGCGTTACCGCCGTTCGGATTCTGCGCCGTTCTGTCGACGCTCGGCGTCGGCACATTGTCGTCAACCTCAGAGTGCTCGCCGTTGTCGACGAACCTGATCCGGCATTTGAGACCACGCACTTCGACTATCCCGACGTCTCCTCCAAGGATCCTGTCATCGTGGTAGGCGCAGGCCCGGCCGGTCTCTTCGGCGCATTGCGCCTGATCGAGCGCGGACTGAGACCCATCGTGTTGGAACGCGGCAAAGATGTCAGCAGCCGCAAACGCGACATCGCCCTCATCCACCGCGAACACACCCTGAACCCGGAATCCAACTACTGTTTCGGAGAAGGAGGGGCCGGCACTTTTTCCGACGGAAAGCTCTACACGCGCTCGAAAAAACGGGGCGACAACCGGCGGGCGCTAGAGATCCTCCATTTTCACGGAGCCTCCGACACCGTTCTTTACGAAGCCCATCCTCACATCGGTTCCGACCGTCTGCCCAAAATCATCGCCCATCTCCGAGAAACCATTCGCCGCGCCGGCGGCGAGATTCGCTTCGACACGAAGGTCACCGGCCTTATGATTCGGAACCGAAAGGTCACCGGCGTGACCACACGCCAAGGCGACACCGTCGACGGACGCGCCGTACTTCTCGCCACGGGACATTCCGCCCGCGACATCTACAACCTTTTAGATCGCGAAAAAATCCTGCTTGAGACCAAATCCTTTGCCATGGGCGTCCGCATCGAACACCCGCAAGCATTGATCAATGCGATCCAGTATCACCGCGATCCGCAAATGCCGTATCTGCCGCCCGCCGCCTACAGTCTCGTGCAACAGGTCACTCACCGCGGCGTATACTCGTTCTGCATGTGCCCCGGTGGTTTCATCGTGCCCGCCTCTACCGGGCCGGAAGAAACCGTGGTCAACGGCATGTCGCCTTCGCTCCGCAACTCGCCTTTTGCCAACGCGGGCTTAGTGGTTGAAATCCGCACGGAAGACCTCGGAGCCTATGCAGCGCATGGGTCCTTGGCGGGATTGCGTTTTCAACAGGCGCTGGAACAGGATGCCTTTCTGCACTCGGGTGGCGGTCAGAGCGCGCCCGCCCAACGCGTCACCGATTTCATCGCCCGTAAAACATCCGCCGATTTGCCGGAAACCTCATACATCACGGGGCTCTACAGCTCGCCGCTGCACACGTGGCTGCCGACCGCCATCGCCCCCCGTCTCCGCGAAGGGCTCATGCTTTTCGAGCGGAAAATGCACGGTTTCCTGACGCGCGAAGCGATCCTCGTCGGCGTGGAATCACGCACCTCCTCACCGGTCCGCATACCGCGCGACCGCGAGACCCTGCAGCATGTTCAGCTAAACGGGTTGTACCCTTGCGGGGAAGGCGCAGGTTATGCCGGCGGCATCCTTTCTTCCGCCATCGACGGCGAGAACGCGGCCAATGCAGCCGCAGATTGGATTTCATCCGACAGACCCCCGGTCTAGATATAAAAAGCGTTTTATAAACAAAAACGCAAACGTCTATTGTCGTTTTTTCCGTTTCGCTGTATTTTATATGCAAAATTTTGCACGGTTCGTTCGTTTCATATTGATGACAAGGTATCATGCGATTCCGTTTCGGACCGATGCAATAGGCTTGTGAAAGTGATGGAGGAAAAGAAAATGACGCGATTATTCGATCAAAGGCGCCACACCTGTTATCGTCGCAACGAAACACTCAAAACGTTTCTGATCGGGCTGGTCTGCGGCTCGTTAGCCGGCGTGGGTTGGACACAAATCAGCTTTCCGGGGACGTATTCCGGCGGTACTGACGGGACTCCCGGCACCCCGGGTGAACCGGGAGAAAACATCCTCGTCGAAGCCCCCGCGGGACAGAGCGGCACGGGCGGGAATACCGGCGGAACGGGAGTGAACGGGACCGATGGCACCGCGGCCAATCCGCTGTCTTGGACCCTCGGCGACACAACGTGGGAAACGTCAAGCGGCGGCATCGGCGCCTATGCGCAAGGCGGCACGGGCGGCACAGGCGGCACAGGCGGCACGGGCGGCACGGGCGGTGACGGCGCATTGGACCTTCCGGGCGGATCGGGCGGTAACGGCGGAACGGGGGGCAACGGAGGTAACGGCGGCAACGGAGGTAACGGCGGCGTTCTGATCGCCGTAAATCCCGAAGGCAACAGCATCGTCAGCACCTACAATACGGACGCTAAAAAAGGCATCTTTATTCCGGCGCGACTCGATTCCGCAATCTCGCTCATCAGTATAGGCGGCGACGGCGGTGACGGCGGGGCAGGAGGTTCCGGCGGCACAGGCGGTCAAGGCGGATCCAGCGGCTGGTATATCAATGAACAGTCCGATCTTACTTATTATGGAACACCCGCCGCAGGAATCACCGGCAACGGCGGTGCCGGCGGCAATGGCGGCACGGGCGGTCAAGGTGGCCAGGTTTTCATCGCGAATTTGGGATCGATCACCGCGATTAACAGTCAAGGACTCTTAGCTGCAAGCGTAGGCGGCAACGGCGGCAACGGCGGCGACGGCGCTCTTGCGGGTGCCGGAGGAACAGGCGGCAACGGCGACGATACGGCTATCCTTAATTTTGACTCGGTCACCACGATTAACGGATATGGCCTCATAGCCGTAAGCATGGGTGGCCACGGCGGGAATGGCGGTGACGGAACCCTTGCAGGTGCGGGAGGCAACGGCGGCAACGGCGGCTATATCTCCGTATATAACGTTGGGGTCATCGACATCCAAGGCAACGAATGCCATGGCATTTACGCCTTAAGCGAGGGTGGCGACGGCGGGAATGGCGGTGACGGAACCCTTGCAGGTGCGGGAGGCAACGGCGGCAACGGCGGCGATATCGTAATTCAGAACGCAGGAACGATCACCACGTCCGGAGATTACTCCGCAGGCATCTACGCCCTAAGCAGCGGCGAGCACGGCGGAGACGGGGAGACGTATGGAGCAGGGGGCAGCGGCGGAGACATTTTGATCGACAACTTCGGGACCGTCACCGTTTCCGGACGCAACTCGCGCGGCATCTTCGCTGGAAGCGAAGGCGATGATGCCGGTGATGTCCATGTTGACATAATGTCGGGTCTTGGCGGCACCATCAGCGCGTCAGGTGAAGACTCGGTCGGCATTCACGTGTTCAGCGACGACGAGGACGCCACTTTGACTGTCCATATCGGTGAGGGTGCGCAAGTGATCGGCGGCAGCGGCCGCTTGAAAGAAGTCGAAAAAGAGAATGGCATGTCGAGAGGCTCAGGCGTCTATCTGGACACCATCTCGGGACAAACGGCCAGCCTCAGCATCGACGAAGGCGGACTTTTAACCTCCGTCGACGGGGTTGACGGGTTCGCCGTCATCGCTTCCTCCGGCGACGAGACCATCGACAACTCGGGGGTCATGATCGGCAACATCGACCTCGGAAACGGTATCAACGCCCTCAACAATTACGGGGTGTTCCGTTCTGGCGCGCATATCTATCTGGGTTCGGGGAACCTGTTTGTGAATGACGGCGCCTTGTCGCCCGGAGGGTTGGACGTCATGACCACAACGCTGTATGGCGATTACCGGCAGACCGCTGACGGCGTCCTTCTGCTAGGGATGGGCGGTACGGAAGACGGCACCTATGACCGATTGGACGTTGAAGGATCCATCACGCTAAACGGCACGATCATCACCTATCAGACCGGCGGTTTCGTACCTAATCCGCACGACGTTTTTACCGTGTTGACCCAAACGGGATCGGGCACGTTAGGCGTCGAAGGGTTCGATTGGACATTAGCCGATTACTATGCGGACCATTATCTGATCTATCTCGCCCCCTATGATAGCGGTGCGACCGATGACCATCTGACCCTGATAGCCAAGCAACAGCGCTTCTCGGACCTGTTCGCCGATGGGGAACTGACCCATAATCAGCGGATGACCGCAAGAGCCATAGACGCTGCCATTGAGAACAACGATATGATCGACTGGCAGACGCCTAACGTTCCTAATAAGAACTATTATATGGGAGACAGCCGCGCACACGAGTTGGTCAGCTATCTGGACAACATCGATAAGGCGGCGCTTCCCTATGCGCTGGATCTGATCGCGCCGGAAGAAGTCGGCTTGTTGGCGAACGTGGGTATCAACGAGGCAACCGCTTTCGGGCGAAGCCTGCAGCAGCGTATGCGCCAGATCCGGGCAGACGGCGTCAACGGCATCAGCCGCAACGCCATGCTGTTCAACCCTGACCGCAGTTTCGCTTCCAACGAACAACCGGCCTCGCAAGCCACGGCGAATGACGCGACGCCGGCACAGCCGCAACTGATCGAAATGGCGAAAGGCTGGGGATTGTTCGTAATGGGCAACACGCGCTTCTTCGACATCGACGACACCGCCAATGCCAAAGGCGCGAACAGCGATTCGTTCGGCTCCACTTTCGGCGTTGACGCTCAGATCTTCGACAGCCTTGTGGTCGGTCTCGCGTTCGACTATTCCCACTCCGAGCTTGACCTGAGCGGCAACGGCTCCTCCGATGTGGACGGAGGCCGCGGCGCGATCTTTGCGACTTGGTTCAACGACGGGTTTCATATGGACGCCGCAGTGGGCGGCGGCGCAAGTTCCTACGACATCGACCGGATGGCCTTGAACGGACATGCGCGCGGCGACACTGCCGGCCATGAGTTCAACGCCATGATCAACGGCGGATACGACAAAGAGCTGGGGGACTTCACCCTCACGCCCAATGCCTCGGTCTACTATACCGATCTGTCGATCAACAGCTACTCGGAGGACGGCGATTCGCTATCACCGTTGAAGATCGACAATATCGACGCCGAGTCCCTGCAGTCCGAGCTGGGCGCAACGCTCACCTATAACGGGAAGATCGGCTCCATGCCGGTGAAACCGGAAGTCGGCGTCTACTGGCGCCACGAG
>CAZTDL010000244.1:0-6645 GCA_964612775.1 uncultured Lentisphaeraceae bacterium | reverse complement strand
AGGCGAAGTACGGTTTTACCCGCGAGCAGCTTTTCGACGGATATCGCCTGTTGAAGCAAAAGGGCGTGCGGCGCTTCGGCCTGCATACGATGGTGGCGTCGAACGAGCTGAATCCTCAGTATTTCATCGATACGGCCGAAATTCTTTTCGATCTCGTGGCTGAGATCTCGCGCGAAGTGGGCGTCACCTTCGAGTTTGTGAACATCGGCGGCGGCATCGGCATTCCGTACCGGCCCGAGCAGCAGGCCGTGGATCTTGAACGCGTGGGAGAGGGGGTCCGCCAGGCGTATGAGTCCCGCGTGTTGGCAAAGGGCCATCCGGCACTGAAGCTTTATATGGAGTGCGGCCGTATGGTGACGGGGCCCTATGGCTGTCTGGTTTCACGCGTGCGCCACATCAAGAAGACGTACAAGACGTACGCGGGACTTGACGCCTGTATGGCCAATCTCATGCGGCCTGCGCTTTACGGGGCGTATCACCATATCTCGGTCCCCGCCAAGGCCGATCAGCCCTGCGATAAGGTGTATGACGTCACGGGGTCGCTGTGCGAGAACAACGACAAGTTCGCGATTGACCGGGAATTGCCGGAATTGGCACCGGGTGACCTTGTGGTCATTCACGATGCCGGCGCGCACGGCCACGCCATGGGTTTTCAGTATAACGGCAAGCTGCGTTCGGCCGAGTTGCTTTTGCGTGAAGATGGCCGTGTGGTGCAGATCCGCCGCGCGGAGACGCCGGACGATTACTTCGCGACGCTTGATTTCGACGCGTTGTCCGCTTTCACGGCGTAAATCCCCATAAGAACGGGGGGCGGCTGCGGCTGTTTCAGAAGGCTTTAAGCAAATCGCGTTCCGCGCGGCAGAGGATGTGGTACATCTCGTCGGAGGAGGTCGCCGCCCTCAGGTCTGAAAGTAACATTGTGCCGTGCGCCAACATGCAGAGACGCGCCAATACATGGAGATGCAGGGTGTCATCCATGCAGCAAATCAGAAAGAAGAGGTCCGTCTGTTCGCCGTCTTGCGCGCCAAAGAATATGTGCTGCGCGGTTTTTCCGAATACGATAAAAGAATCCGATGCAAAATAAGGATCATGGTAACGGGCGTGCAGAAAGGCGGCGCCGCCACTGATCGCGGTGGAGCTGGCCGTCTCGCGCGCTTCGATCTCTCGCAGCAAAGCCGTGTCGTCGTACAGTAACCCTGTCGTTACCGCCAGCGCGACCATGTCGCGGATCACACCCGGTTTGGTGTGGGAGGCGAGATTGGGAGCGATCCATTCCGGACGCAAGAGGCGCTCCACCAAGATGTCGTTCGAGTCTTGACGCAGGCGGGTGATCGTTTCTTCGCGGTGCTGTTCAGCCAACGTGCGGGGAGGCAACCCGAGGATGCGGCGTTGTGCCCAATCGTCGATCATTCTGCGCTCGAAGACCACCTCGTCGCCACGTTTCAGGTATGGGATTTCTTCGCGTTGAACCAAGTGGAACAGTTCGCGTTCGGGGATGCGAATATGACGAGCGGCTTGCTGGAGTGAAAAGATTTTGTGTGGCATCTTGCGCCTGTCGGATAAGAGGTGGCCTACGGTGTTCGGGATGCTTGTCGAGACCTTATCAGGCCAACAGGCACGCCGTTTAAACGTTTTCCCATAAGTAATAATCATTCATACTAACTCTTTTTGGAGGCTCCGTCAAAGATGAAGCGGAGTCGCGCGGAAGAAAGCTGTTTTTTGGCCTTTTTAAGATTTTCGGTGTTTTGTTCTGTGGACAAAAAGGGGTGGCGCTTATATAATGAGGACATGAAAGCGGAACCGTACTGTGTGCGGGCTTTTCATCACCTTCAGTTGGAGCTCAACCGAAGGGATTTTATGCACAAGGTGTAAACATGAAGGGAGCGTTCGGTTATGAATGATCATGATCAACCGGGCAAAGTGGCGCTGGATACGCATGTCACTGACCTCACCATCACACCGTCGGAGCGCGATGTTCTAAGACGATTGGGTGAGCGGGTCATGGCATTATCCACGCGCCAGATCGAGGCAGAAAAGAAAGTGCTTTGGACGCGCCAAAATGCGCTGCAACCTTCGCGTCCTCCGATTCTCTGCGATCCGGAATTCAGTTGGAGGGAAATCATTCCGGACTCTTTGTTGGAGTGTACCCATCCGCTCGCCCGGCATTGGGAGCATCGCTTGCGTAAGGAAATCTTTTGGGGCGAGAAGATGGGCGACGACCGGGTCGTTGAAAGCCGGTTCAAGGTGGGGTGGGTTTATAAGCGTACGTTTTGGGGGCCTGACACGTCATCGGTCAATCCGCAACCGACACTGACTGATTTAAATGATTTAAGCGGTCTTCAATTCCAAACGATCACCGTGGATCGTGATGCGACGACTGAGATTGTCCATCTGGCGCGTGAGGTTTTCGACAGGGTTCTGCCCGTTAAAGTCCGGGAACAATGGTATTGGTCTTTAGGGTTGACGCGCGAGCTGATTAAGCTGCGTGGCCTTGAGCAATTCATGAAGGATATTAAGGAGAATCCTCAAGGTGTCCACAACCTGATGGCGTTCTTGCGTGACGGCACGTTGGATCTGATCACGTTTCTCGAAAACGCGGGGCTCTACAGTCTCAACAATGAGGGGGATTATATCGGTTCTGGCGGGTTTGGCTGGACCACCGAACTGCCTGCCAAGGACTATGAGGGCACCGCCCGGGCCAAGGACTTGTGGGCTCTGTTTGAGAGCCAGGACACCAAGGGCCTTGCTCCTGACCTGTTTGAGGAGTTCGTCTTGAACTACCAGAAGCCGGTTATGGCACGTTTCGGCTTGGTCTGTTACGGCTGTTGCGAGCCGATGTCCGAACGGTGGCCTTTGCTGAAGGACATCCCGAATATACGACGCGTCAGCGTGTCGCCGACTTGTGACCGCGCGAAGATGGCTGCGGCTTTACAGAATAAATACATCTACTCTTGTCGTCCAAATCCATCGATCCTCGCCACGGCGACGTTCGATGAGGCCGCGGCCAGAAAGGATATACGCGATATTCTCGAAAAGGCGAAGGGATGCCATCTCGAAATCATCATGAAAGACCACGACACGATCCATAATGATCCGTCGCGCGCGATCAGCTGGTGCAAGATCGCGAAGGAAGAGATTTCCCGTTACTATCAATAGCCGGGGTGATCAGCTTCTGAAAAAGCCGGGATTAAGTCCCGGCTTTTTTATTTTGTGCCGGCAAGGGCGGGTTGCGATGAAAACATGACCTGTGAGATTGTCAGAACTCCAATGATGTCCTATCATAACACCTTCCATTTTGAGCCGAAACTATGCGTAAAACCAAAATCAAACGAATCGAGCGGATCGAACATTATTTGGTCCGGATCATACAGCAACCGGGTGCGGATAAGGGGCACCCTTGGCCGATCCGCGCATTGTTGATCCTGTTGAAGGCTGTGTCGCTGCTTTTCACGGGTGTCGTGTTAATGCGCCTTTTCTTTTATAATGTCGGCATTTTTCGCAGGTATCCGCTCGGCTGCCAAGTAATCAGCGTCGGTAACATCACTGCGGGCGGCACGGGAAAGACGCCGGTAGTCGAGATTTTCGCCAGAGAGTTGCAGAAGTCCGGACGAAGGGTCGCCGTGCTTAGCCGCGGATACCGGAAAAAAGAGTTGCCGTGGTATCAGCGTCTTTTCAGCGAAACGATTGAGCCGCCACGCGTCGTGAGCGACGGCAATCGATTGTTGCTCGACAGCGAGATGGGCGGAGATGAGCCTTACATGTTGGCCAGCAATCTGCCCGGAGTGGCGGTATTGGTCGATAAGAATCGCGTGAAGAGCGGCCGTTACGCGGTCAAACGCTTCGGTTGTGACACATTGATCCTTGACGACGGCTTTCAGTATCAGAAACTTCGGCATCGTCTTGAGATTGTGTTGGTCGATAAGACGAATCCGTTCGGCAATGCCAACATGTTGCCCCGTGGCGTATTGCGCGAGCCGATTCGTAATCTGAAGCGGGCGGATTTCATTTTCATCACCAAGTCGGATGGGCATTCTGACGAGTTGCGGACCCGCATCCGCCAGCTGAATCCAAAGGCGGAAATCATCGAATGCCGCCATAAGCCAAGGTATCTGCAAAACGTCTATACGGCGGAACATGTGCCATTGGAATGGCTCAAGGGCCGTACCGTTACAACACTGTCCGGTATTGCTGTGCCGCAAAGTTTCGAAAATTCCCTGCGTGTGATGGGCGCGAAGGTTATCTATTGCGAGCGGTATGCGGATCATCACCGGTATCATGCCCAAGAGATCATTGATGTCGTGAACAAGTCCGCCGATCTGCATGCGGACGCCTTACTGACTACTGAAAAAGATGCGGTCCGTTTCCCTCGGCTGGAAACGACGCCCGTTCCGGTCTTCTATCTGCGGGTGGATATCGACCTGCTGAACGGCGCGGAAAACTTTCATGAGGCGGTGGAGCATATCTGTTTCCGCAAGGGCAAACGTGACAAAACCTCGAAGGCCGATTCCGGCATGAAAGCGTGATCGTTCTTGAGCCGATCCCAGACTCCAGCAGAGGAATCCTCCCATCCGCGTGTGTTGCGCTCGGTTTCCGTGGTCAGTTTCATGACCGCCATCAGCCGGTTGCTCGGCTTGGTGCGTGAAATCGCAATGGCCTATTTCTTTGGAACATCTGCGCTTAAATCCGCTTTCGATATCGCGTTTATTGTTCCGAATCTGTTCCGTCGGCTGTTTGGCGAGGGTGCGTTGGCGAGCGCTTTCGTGCCTGTGTTCAGCGAGACACTGGTCAAGGAAGGCCGTGAGACGGCGTACCGTTTTGCCATACGCGTCATCAGTCTGTTGGTTGTCGTGCTCGGGATGGTGACGCTCATCGGCATTTTGGTTACATATCCGTTGGCAACTGTATTGCCCTCGGGGAGCCGTTGGCTGATCCCTCTTCCCCTGTTGCGCATCATGCTGCCGTACGCGTTGTTGATCTGCGTTGCCGCGTTGATTTCCGGGATGTTGAATACGTTGGGAAAATTCGCTATTTCGTCCCTGACGCCGTTTCTTTTGAATTTCATTTGGATTGCCACTCTGTTTGCGGTTTGTCCCTTTCTGAGCGACAATCCCCATACACAGATTCAGGTGTTGAGCTGGGCGATTCTTCTGGCAGGGTTGGCGCAGATTCTGTTTCAGCTTCTAGCACTTGCCCGGCACGGATTCCGGTTCAGGCTCTGTTTTACAGAACTGCTGAAGGATCAGCGGCTTCGCAGAGTGCTGACGCTGATGGGGCCTGCGGCATTGGGTATGGGACTGATTCAGATCAACGTGTGCGTTGACAAATTTCTTGCGTACTGGGCTGACCCTGCTGCGCCTGCGGCCTTGGAGTATGCCGAGCGTATCGTGTATTTGCCGCTCGGAATGTTTGGTACTGCGTTTATGACGGTGTTGTTGCCTACGTTTTCCCGGCAGGCTTCCTGCGGTGAGTTCACGGTTCTGCGCGACACTTTGGAACGCGCGATGCGTAATCTCGTCATACTGATGGCTCCCTGTTCCGTAGCGTTGGTTGTGTTGGCTTTGCCCGTCATTGAGCTGATTTACAACATAAAAGGGGGCCGGTTCGATTATGATTCCGCCGTGTTGTGCGCGCGTGCGCTGGCCGCGTATGCGCCCGGCCTTCTGGCGTTCAGTTTTCAAAAAGCGTTGATACCCGCTTTTTACGGGATGCAGGATTTGCGCACGCCCGTGCGAGTGAGTTTGGTCGGACTCTTGTTGAATATGGCGCTCAATGTTGCCAGCGTGATGCTGTTGCCGTATGGCTGGAAACATGTGGGCATCGCGGCTTCGACCGTTGTGACGAGTGCCGTGAACGGTTTCATGTTGGCGGCTGTTCTCCGCAAGCGGATCGGAGCGCCGCGGACCGTCGTGCTTCTGTGGCCGGTCGCTAAAGCGGTGTTTGCTGCGGTCATGATGGGCGTGGCCGTATTCTTTACTTATGCGTTGGCTTATCGTTGGATCGGCGGTGGAGGGCATGCCGTAAAACTGGTTCAGATGTTGTCAATGGGGGTGACCGTAGCCGTGGCCATAACGGTTTATGGTGCGCTAATGGCGCTGCTCAGCCAGCGTGAGCTTCGTGAGATGGCCGGTGACTTTCGATATCGTCGGACGAGGAAGGGTGTGTAAGATGGGAAAGAAAACATTCGTGGTGGCGTGCGGCGGCACGGGGGGACACGTTTTTCCGGGCTTGGCAGTCGCTAACGAGTTGAAGCGGCGAGGCCATGCCGTGGAGATCTGGTTGTCTGGACGCGACATCGAAGGCGAGACGTTGGGAAGCTGGGACGGCCCCTTGTTTTCGACGGGGGCCAGGCAACTCTCACTGAGGACTTTGCCGTATCTCGCACGTGCCTTATATTCAAGTTTGAGCAGGATGAAAAAACTGCAGCCGGACGCTTTGCTGGCGATGGGCAGTTATTCCAGCCTTCCGCCTGTGCTCGCGGCACGGTTTCGCCATGTGCCCGTTGTCTTGCATGAGGCGAACGCGGTGCCCGGTAAAGCCGTGGAATTCCTTTCGCGTTATGCGGCGTTGACGGCGATCAGCTTCGCGGAGACGGCCGCGTGGTTGCCGGGTCGGAATGTGCTTTGTACGGGGCTGCCGGTACGCGGC
>CAZTDL010000243.1:0-6665 GCA_964612775.1 uncultured Lentisphaeraceae bacterium | reverse complement strand
TGGTGCATGATCTCGGGAAATTCCGCCGCCATCCGTTTTTTATCCATTTTCAGCAACACCGGCCCCATCACAGCCGTCGCTTCTTTTGCGCTCACGACTTCGCGAGAGGTCTGAGCGGTCGGCATAGCGTGCGTCCCCCACTCGCTGATGAAAGGCCCCCTCATCAATTCCGAACGCCATGCCTGCGGGGCATCCCACTGCGGATACCCGTGAACATCGCCCTCGTCGGGCGAAGCCGCCATAAAGGGCCGTGTACCGTCAAGCGTTCGAACCGTACGTGCCAACGTGGTCACAAGGTCCGCATTCGCCCGGTCATCGGGAGGGAACTCATTGCCGCCGCACCAGAAGGCGAGGGAAGGATGGTTGCGCAGCCGGAAGACATTCCAGATCACCGACTCTTCCCATACCTTGCGGTTGAGTTTCGCGGCTTTCCAACCGCAAGTCAGCGGAAAATCCTGCCACACCATGAGGCCAAGTTTGTCACACTGTTCGTAGAACGCATCCGTTTCGAGAATGCCGCCGCCCCAGATGCGAATCATCTGAACGCCCGCATCGCGCGCCATCCGCAAATTCCACGCATAGTCTTCAGGTTCCACCTTCGCGAGCGCATCGATCGGCATTCAGTTCACCCCCTTGATAAAAAGCGGACGCCCGTTCACATGAAAAATCCACTCTTTCGCGGCATAACTCGTTCGTTGCATCTTGCCGACACGGCGATCAATGGTACGGATGCCAAAGGGTACGGTCAGACGGTCGAGTGTTCTCCCCTCGCGCGTCAGCAGAATCTCCGCCTCGTACAGCGGTTGATCGCCAAGGCCCGCCGGCCACCACAAGCGCGGCGAGGGAATCTGAATTTCCACGTCGGCGAGCACCATGCCTTCCATCGGTCTCACACTGGTTTTGGAGACAACAGGCGAAGCGTTCAAACCGCACCCTTTTACGGTGACAAGCACCTCGCAAGGCGGTTCTTCCTGCCGGCCCGCCGCACATACCTCAACCGTCACCCCGACTCGTGCCGACGTCTCGTCAGCAGTAAACGTCCTCACAAAAGGCCGTTCCAGACACGGCCAGTTGTTCGCGAGCAGACGCACCGGTTGCCAAATGCCGAGCGTATTAAAATCAGCAGCACCGACCTGCCAGCCGGACCAGAGTTCCGATTTGACCAGAGAGGCCCAAGGGGAACCCCCTATACCTCCGACCTTATAGCCGCCGCAATCAACACGCACGACCAGCTCGTTCTCCCGGTCGCAGCGCAGACCTCCCACGTTGATTTTGACTGCGCCGAACGCACCCTCGCTGTGTCCCAGATAGCGCCCGTTGAGCCAATAGCGCCCATAATAATCGACGCCTTCGAAAACAAGACGGACGTTATCGCCCCGGAAGGTCTTAGGCACTGTAAATCTTTTTCGAAACCACCATGACTTATTTTCCACCCAGCGCAATTCTTTGGCGTTGAGTCCCACATACGGATGAGGCGCTTTTCCCGCGCGATAGAGCGCCCAGTGTACACTCGTCGGAACCAACGTGTCGAACCACGGCAGCATATTGAGATCGGGCAATGCCGTCAACGGCTGGGAGGCGTTTCCATCCGCCAGTTGCCACATGCCGTCCAGCGCTATTTCCTGTTGCCGGGGCCAAGCGTATTTCCGATCGACCACAAACGTCGAATTCGTACCCGCAGCCAACGCGGACACGCCAAACAAGACTACGGCAAACGACTTCATCCACTCCGTCATCCGGCACCCCCTTGCAGAATCGTTGCAACCACTATAATGGGTCCCGCAAGGGAATACTATCTAGTTTTGCGCATCAGAAATATCATTATTGCGCACAAAGCAAACAGATTCGGCGCGATCGATATCAGATGGGCGTTTTACGGAATGATCCTGGAATATCCATCACGAAACGCGGCAGCGCGAGTCCACCGATCCGCACGGCCAAATCGCGTTCGAGTTGACGCGCGCGACGCAACGGCACGCGGAAATGCGCGATGCCCGCGATCGGGTCGCAAAGAAAAACATAATACGGCCGAACGCGAATACGCTGCAAGCCGGTGCAAAGGTCAAAGAGCGCCTTGAGCGAGTCGTTCACGCCCTTGAGCAATACGGTCTGGTTTGAGACGGGTATTCCGGCCTCAACCAAACGCGCGCAAGCGATAGCCGCTTCTGCCGTAATCTCCCGCACATGGTTGAACTGCGTGTTCACCCAGACCTTTTTGAACGCGCCTAAGCGAAGAGCCAATTCCGGCGTTATCCGCATCGGCAACGTCACAGGCACACGCGTGCCGATACGCACCGCATCGATCTGAGGCAACCGCGCGAAAGCGCGAACAAACGACAGAATCCGGCGATCCGAAAGCAGAAGAGGATCTCCCCCCGAAAGCAACACTTCCCGCACGGCGGGATGCGACCGAACCCATGCCGCCGCCGCCGCAAGCTGCGTCGGCGTGCGGACACACTCCGCGTCTTCAAGCAAACCTTTGCGCGTACAATGCCGACACGCCATAGCGCATTGGTCATTCGCCATCACGAGCACGCGGTCAGGGAAACGCTGCTTGAGCCCGTAACAGCAGGCGGCGCGGGTCTTTTCGGCGAAGGGGTCAGCCTCCATGCCCTCTTCGGGAATCAGCTCATCGAGCGAAGGTAACGCCTGCAGATTGAGAGGATCAGCACGATTCTTTCGATTGAGCTGCTCTAGCGTGTAGGGCGTGAGTTTGACCGGATATCGCCGGTGAACCCGCTCCGCATCAATCTGCGAAACACCCAACCGTTGCAGTTCCGATGCGGTGCCGGTCACGACGTGCCGCAACTGCCATCGCCAATCCTGCCACGATTTATGCCCATCCCGTTTTATGTCATTAGAACGCGACATGGACCTTCGTCAGGGCGGCCCGAATGCGGGCTTTCTCTTCATCGGCAATCGGGCAACGCACCAGCGAAAGAACCTGAAGCTTTTTCCAGCCGTCCAAGTTGGCCGGCATTTTCGCGACGGGACATCCGTCGAGATCCACTTGACGCAGTTTCGGGAGCGCCGTCATCCAGTCGGGGATAACAGCAATCTTATTGCCGCTCAGGCTCACATCCTCCAGCAGCGGCAGGCCCTTCAGGCACTCCGGCACAGCCGTCAACTGATTTTGCCGTAGATAAACACGCTGAAGCGTGGTCAACTTCGCCAGCTCGGGGGGCAGCGCCACCAACCGATTGCCATTGAGACGCAGCCAACGCAGACCGGCGATCTGCCCCAGTTCAGCCGGCAACGCCGTCAACTGATTATTGTCCAGATTGAGATACGCCAGAGAGGTCCAGCCTCCGACGGCGGGAGGCAAAGAGGCGATTCCGTTCTCCGACAAATAAAGCCGCTCCAGCCCCGTCATCGCGCACAGCTCGTTCGGCACCGTCGAGAGTTTGATCGACGCGAGGTCGAGCTGTTTAAGCGCTTTGAGACCGGATATTCCCGCCAACGAGGTCAATCCCTGGACATCGCGGAGCTCCAAGACCGACAGCTTCGGCATCGCCGCCAATTCCTTGGGAAGCGCCGTGATCGGCTGACCGGCAAGATTGACGCGTTCAACCGTCGCCTGCTTCGCCACCGCTTCCGCCATTGTTTTTGCGGTCACAGGACGACTCGGAGCTTCACGATGCTTGAAACATCCCGTACACGCCATCAGTCCAAAAACCGAAATCAACACTACGCTCTTCTTCATAAACTCCTTAAGTCCTTGTTTATGTCACAAGAATACACGAAAACCACCGGTTCTGGGGAGTACCATTTTTTACCGTCTTGGCGGAATCTCAAAAACAAACGGACACACTCCATATTGTCAACCGGCTAAAAAAGAAAAAAGGGCGGGAAATCAAGATGCGTCCCCATCTCTTTCCCGTCCCCATCACGTCAGACTTTCAGCCTCTACGCGCGCCAAGGGCGCGTACGCTCGATCTTCCCGTCCAACACCGTGTTCACCAGATTGACGTTCTCGACGATCTGGAAGTCATAATTACCGACACAGATAAAGTCTGCCCCGCTCTTGAACGCATAAGGGAAGGCTTCTTTCGGATGAATCGCGCCTGCCGCCAGAATCTTAAAAGCAATCCAAGGCTGCTCCAGCTTCTCCATGTAGGCAACCGTCTCTTCGGGATTCGTACAAAAGATATTGTCACGTTGCGGATCGTTGGGCCGCGCAGACCAATAATTAAGCTGATGCAGGGTTTTCATCCAGAAATCGGGGATGATATCGTGCTCGACACAGAATTTCACGGTCTCCAGTTTGTGCGCGCCGATACCGACCGGAACGCCCAGCTTACGCATACCCGCCAGCGTTTCCGCAAACTTCTTGTAATCGCCGTTTTTGGCCATGTTGTCCGACATCCCGCCATGCGTATAGACCGCAGACGCGCCATTCTCGACCGAAACTTGCGCACCGCGAACCAAGCCTTCTTTATGGCCGCAATCGGAAATGAACTGAATCTTACCGCCTTCTTTTTTCCAATATTCGTTAATCACCCGCATGAGTGCCGGATTGGTCAGAATGGTATTCATGCCGCACTGTTCGGCCATCTTGAACGTGCGAAAGACCCGCCAATCCTCATGATACGCTTTGACCAATTTATCCGTGTAAAGCAGATCGCGAGCGTGAGCCCAACCGCCGATCAGATTGCCTCCCAAAAAACATGCGGCTCAATTTCAGGTTGCCGATCTTGCCGTATTTATCGATCGGCTTCTTCAAGTCCTTGATGTCCGCGAAACTGAACGCCTTGACCGTCGCGTTGGTCACCGCGTCCGGCTGGGCCAAGAGGTTCTGGCGCTCCCACACCGGGCCATGCTTACGGCAAAAAACATATCCGAAGGCACCGATCACGGGAAGCGAGCTAAGACTCATCAGCAGCTCACGCCGCGCGGGCGAAGCGACTTGAACTGAATCATCCTCCTTCTCTTTCCGCATGCGCCGCTTAAAAAGCTTTCGGGGCAACGCCGCGAGATACGAACCTAACGTGTAGGACGGAACCAACATCACCGCCAATAAGGCGGCCGCCTCCACCGCATTCCTATCAATCAACAAGAAATGACCCTCGGCGGATTGCATCAAAAAAGGCGGCTGAGCAACATAGTAGAACCCTAAAAGCAGAATGCCGAAGAAGGCCGCCGGACGCACCAATACGCCGAGAAGGAGCCCCAACCCGATCAGCGTCAAGCCCCACATGTTCATCAGGTCTGCCGCATGGAGTAACCATGGCGTATCCGCTATGTGATGAAAGAGCGGCGCTCCGATCCACTTACTCATACGCAAATAACCCACGGATGACCAGCCGCCCGGCTGAATAAGCTTCCAAACGCCCTCATACAGGAAATGCCAGCCAATCAACATCCGCAACAGTGTCATCCCGATACTTTTTTTCATTAGACTCCCTTTTCCAGATTTACTTATCGTTAAAGATATCAAACGCAAAGGAGCGAGGTCAACGTTAAGCTCATGCATATGCCGCGTGCGCGGTTCCGTTGACATCCGGCGCCGCTTCGGGATACAGTGATCCCATGCAAGAACAACTCCATCAATTCCTCAATGTGTGGCTGAAGTTCTTTTTCCTGTTCACACCGTTTTTCGCGTTGTCGATGTTTCTCAGCATGACAGGGGAATATAACGAGACTCGTCGTCGGAAACTGGCGCTCATGATCATGGTCGCCGTCGCGGCCCTGTGTATAGGTTTGCTCTTCCTCGGCAATCAGCTCTTTACGATTTTCGGCATCACGCTGGACGCCTTCCGTGTCGGCGTCGGCGCCCTGCTGTTTCTATCCGCCGTCAATCTTGTCCAAGGGCGAAAAACCCCGCCCGAAACGAATCAGGAGGCCGATATCGCCGTCGTCCCGTTGGCCATGCCCGTCATCGTCGGTCCGGCGACGACAGGAACCTTGTTGGTGATGGGCGCGGGACTGAAGAATATGACGGAAAAGGCGATTGGGACATTCGCCCTGCTTTTTGCCGTGGTCTGTCTCGGCCTCATGCTGCTTTTAGGGACAACCATCGAACGCGGCATCGGCCACCGCGGCCTAAACATCCTCAGCAAACTCACGGGCATCATCCTCGCAGCCTTGGCGGCCCAAATGATCATGGATGGCTTACGAGGTTTTCTGGCCATCAAGGGATGATTTGACTTTCACGCGCCAATCCAGTTACCATCGTCATGATAGTTACGAGTCGCTCATGACCCTCTAATGAATAGAACATCATGATCGGTTGTGTCAGAAAAGTCACTTACAGCCCTTTCTCGGATAGGGTTCTGTGTCATTTTTTGGGCGTGTTTTCTACCGTACTCGGTCTTTTCTTGGCCACACCGAGAGCCTTCGGACAAGTAGTCATCAATGAACTTTCCGCAGCAAATTCAGACCGTCAACTCAAGAGAACGCAAAGCGGTTATCCCCGACTCGGGACCACGACGGCCTGGACGCTTGCGGCGTATGACGATTCGCTTTGGAAGGAAGGCAAAGGCCCTTTCGGTTTCGGAACGTTCAGCGGCGTAACCCTTGGCGTAAACACCTCGGGAACCATGCAGAACAAGCTGGCTTCGTTGTATGTGCGCAAAATGTTTCTGGCGACGGCGGGCCAAGCGGCCGCAACCAACCAGCTTCAGCTCGTCACGCGCTTCAACGACGGATTCATCGCCTTCGTCAAT
>CAZTDL010000242.1:0-6685 GCA_964612775.1 uncultured Lentisphaeraceae bacterium | reverse complement strand
TTTCCCCTACGAGGCCAGTTTCTATCCGGTCAGCGATCCCCACGCACCCGTACGCATTACAACGTTCTTGCCCGATAAGGCCGAGAGCGTCATCAGCCTTGACTGAGCCAAAAACTTTTCTTCCGCAGGTATGAATCCCGAACGAAAGAGAGCCATGAAAACAAACGTGTATCGCGTGGTCGGGGGTTTCGCCGTTGCGATCGGCTTGAGCCTGACGGCCTGTGCGCCGTTCCGCACGGGCGATTCGTCCCGCGCCGCGGACGAATCGCCGGTTCCCTCGCAACTCCCCGCGGGAAACTGGAAATTGGTCTTTCAGGACGAGTTCTCCGGCACGCTGCAGGACGTGGACGCCGGATGGATTTTTCAGAACGGGCCGAGCGGACACATCCTGTGCAGCCGTTGGCGCGACAACGCCTCGGTCAGCAACGGCGTCCTGCACCTGAACGCTCGGAAAGAAACGCGCGCCGGCCAAGCCTGGACGGCCGCTAGCCTATGGACGCGAAGCCGCTTTAAATACGGCTATTTCGAGTGCCGTTATCGTTACGCCAAAGCCACCGGCACCAACAACTCTTTCTGGCTGATGACGCTGGAAGGGACGGGACCCGATAAAAAAGAGGGCAAGTTCGAAATCGACATCAACGAGGGTCACGTTCCCAGCGAGATCAACATGAACGTCCACAACTGGTCGGGGAAACACTGGGCCAAGCACACCGATCTCGTCAAAGAAGGCGCAGACCTGACGGAGACCTATCACCTCTACGGACTGGCGTGGGACGAGAACGCGCTGGTCTGGTATTTCGACGGGCAGGAGATCCGGCGCGAGCCCAACACGATCTGCCGTCTGCCCGCGCCCGTATTCCTGAGCCTTGCCGTGATTAAATGGGGCGGACTGGTCACGGACGCCATCGACGGCACGTCGATGGACGTGGACTTTGTACGCGTATACGAGCGCGCGACGCCCTAATCGCGCGTCTCTCATTCTTCTCCTTCTCCTCCCTGCGCCCCTTTTACGAGCGGGCCTTCGACCCGGCGCAAAAGGGATCGCAACCGTTAAACAGAAACCTGATTTCCGCGACGGGCGAACACGTCATCGCGACCGTCTCTTTTTCGATCCGGCACATCTCAATGACCGGACCGCAAGAAGCATAAAAACTCCCCGCGCCGATGGCTTCCATGATTTCGCTTTTTGTAAGCCCTTTGGCCCGGATCATCGTCCATCCGTACCCCACCCCTGCGCTTTTGTGTACGTCGTCCACGGATGTCAGTCCGACCAGCACGCCTCTGTTGAACAACTGATCCGCATGAATCTGAGAGAACCCTTTCGCGTTTCCCAGATCGCAGATCGTATTGTAAACTTCGATGCCGACATAGCCGGTCACTTCGAGGAGTTCGTTTATCGTATGCGCCGTCCAGTACGGATGCGCGTAGACGACCTTGCCGCCGGCGCGCCTGACCGTATCGATCACTTCCTGAGCGGCTTGTTTTCGATCCAACTCAAACGGATGCGGCCAATCCAGACAGACGAAATGGTGTGCCGTTGCCCCTCGACCTGATGCCTCGCATCTATTGGTGACCCAAGCGACGGGAAAACCCGTTTTTCCTCCGCGTCCCGAATGCGGATGCGCTAAAACCACGGTCATGCAACACGCGTTTGGCCTCTCCGGGTCCGCAGGCAGAAGCGCTTTTGCCGCCGGGCGACCGCTTCCTTACGGCATCTTTTCCACGGTCACGTTGTCGATATAGAACACCGTTTCCGTTGTGGCCATCGAGATGAACCCGACCCAGTTGAGGCGTTTGAAGGTCGGACTGCACGGCAGGCCGTCGAAATGCCGCGGCGGCTGGCCGGGTATTTTGACCGTCAGATGCCATCGGGCATCGGCCGACGCGCCTGTGGCACAGACCACCTCAACGGTCACCCACAGGCCAGACGGCACGCTCAACAATTTTTTCCCGCCCGCGACCAGCGCGCCGTCGGCGTTCACGCGCACGTTCGGCCCAGCACGCAGCGCCTGTCCCGACGGCCAGTCGCGCCACTCGTACGACAGAATCGCCCCCGCCTCATGCCGCACGTCGAAGGTGCCGCGCAACGTCCCTTCGGGAAAATCGCGCTCGTAGTAGAAATGCGGATCGTGCGCATGCTTCTGTCCCGCCCCGTCGGTGATGCGCAGACATTGGCTCGGCCCCGCGACACCCGCCGCCATCACGCGTACCACGGCCTGCGTGTTCTCCTCAAAAACCCGCGCTAAGTCCGGCAAGTCCCCCGCCGCCTCTTCCTCGAATCCGCTGTGAATCGCAAGGTTTTTTAGGGGGGCGACCGCCTTCTCAAAACGCCGGTTCTGAATCGTCCGCGGCAGCCGCACCCATCGCGCGTCGCCGTACAGACCGACGGTCGAGAGATCGATCGGCGCGAATCCGAGCGACCGTGCGGGCGAATCGGCCCGCAGCGTAAAATCGCGTGCCGCGGCATTCGCGAATTTCGGATCGGCCATGCGTCCGTTGCCGTCGTGACCCTCGGCCTGCCACGCGGCAAAATCGCGTCCGCTGAAGTCCGGCGCATTCGTCGCCGTGCTCCAATACAGATTGCGATCGGCGCTGAAGTTACTGTCTTTACGCCAATTGCCGCCGCCCAGCATGCGGGTCGCCGGTCCGTACACGATATTGCGCTGCACCGTGACATGCTCCTTCTCGTTTTCCATCGTCGCGTTGCGGATCAGCTCCGCATCCTGCGCGAAGGCGAAGATGTTGTTCGTCACCACATCGCCGTACGGATACGCATAGCAGTGCAAATGCAGCCCGCCGTCGCGCGTGTCGGAAACCACGTTGTTTTCCACGCGGATTTCGGAGTTGCCCGCATCGAGATAAATGCCCCATCCGCCGTAACCTTCGCGCCCGCGCTCGAAGCGGGTAACGTCGTGAATGCGGTTGTGGTGCAGCACGGTGCCGGGCGAAACACCGAGCGTGTAAATGCCGCCGATATCGTTGAGCACGCCGTTGCCGATATGATGAATGTGGTTATAGCCAACGTCGTTGTGGTGCGTGTAGGCGGGCGAGCGGCCCGTCCAGCTCCAGCCGAGGTGCACGCCCATCCAGCTCAAGTCGCAAATCTCGTTGTGGGTGATCGCGTTGTAGCTGGCGCGGCCGCCCATAAAGACGCCGCACGCCGCACGGTAAATGTGCCCGCCATCGTGGATGAAATTGTTGTCCACCGTGTTGTAGGCCGTCTGATAGCCGGCGCTCGTTTTGGCCGGCGCGCCCTCGGAGAGATAAACGCCGCCGCCGCCCAAGTCATGGAAACGGCAACGGCGTACGACGTTCGAAAGGCACCCCTCGCGCAGCGACACGCCGTGCTCGCCCAGTCGAGTGAACTCGCAATCCTCAATGACGGAGAGACGCAACCCCTTCGCGAAAATCGCGCCGCGCTGGGTATGCGCGCCCTGCACGCTGTGGGGATAATCCGGAGAAAGGTCGGCGTCCGCATGTTGAAAAGAAAGGCCTCGGAACGTCAGTTGCTCCACGCACGCGTTTTTCTCCCAATCGCCGGCAACCGTCACCAGGCTGGAGACCAGCTTGGGCACGACGACTTCGACGCGGGACATCTTTTCCCCCCGTATCGGATAGTAGAAAAGCAAACCGTTGTCGTGATCGGCGTACCACTCCCCCGGAGCGTCCAGCGCTTCGAGGCTGTTTTCCACATAATAACGCACTTCCGGACCGAGAAAGAAGATGCCCGCCGGGCGCGCGAACGCCAAACGCCGCTTTTCCGCGTCCACCGACTGAACGCGATTGTATGAGTTCACCCAGTTATGGAAGAGCGCGATACGCACGCCCGGCTGCCCGATCCAGGGCAACGTGTCCTCTTTGTTGTACGTCAGCCCCAGACACTGTCCGGGATCGCCGGGTGTCAACGTCAGCCGTTTCGTGTAGAAATACGCGCCCTCGTTGGGCGTGCGCGCACACGGACGCCGCCCGCCGTTGACAAAGAGCTGGGCGAACGGCTCGGCCTGCTTTCTAAGCCATGGCACGTCCGCCACCCACAGCCTGTCATTATGCTTGCGCCAGCCCTCAACGCGAAGGCCGCCGCTGACCACAGGCGCCGCGCCGGGCGCGGCCTCGAAGGTCACGCCGGAATCCGCAGGCGTCAACACCAACGGCTCGCTGAGCACATGCGTTCCGGACAGCAAGCGGACCGTAACCGGTTGCGGCCTCATCCGTGCGGCATCTCTCGCATGCGGAAGCGTCGCGAACGGTTGACGCCGGCTCCCAGAATTCAGGTCTGATCCTGTAGGTGAAACATAGAGCACCGTTCCCGAGGGCTCCTCTTTAAGAGCCGAAAACAGGCCGCATCCGGAAAACAGGCCCGCCATCACAGCCGCGCCGATAACCGTCATTGTCTTGCGTTTTCTTGTCATAATCATCCCGTTCCTTTTGTTGGCAACCCCTTATAAAACGCCTTTACGCAACCGGTTTACGCGGATATGCGGCCGACTAAAGACGGAAAAAAGCTTACCGATTGACGGGCCAAGAGGCGCGGCATTCATCTGGGTAAAGACCGATCTTTTCGACGGGAATCTTTTGGAAGCCGACCTTAAACGCGGGCGAATCGTCTTTAAGGCGGAAGTCTCCCGCCTTCTCATCCGCGAATTTCGGATCGAGATCGAGCAGGTTGTATTGGAAGACCTGATACGGATAAGCCTTCTTTTCAATGCCGTCCCACTTGCCTTTCCACTGGATGTTGCGGGCGATCACATTGCCCTTGGGAGCCATATGATCGGGGTCATCGAGAATGCCCGCGAGCGTCGGATAGCGTGACCGCCAAGGCTCTTCGGCGTAGGGCATTTCCGTCACGGTCTTCACCAGCCGGTTGGTGCCGTTCGCCTGCCAGCCGAGGCCGCGCGCATCGACGTGGATGGCGGGATTGCAGTCGAAGAAAATATTATTCTCGATCGTCGTGTCATGACCGCCACCGATAAAGGCGGCGCTGGTCACACGGCAGAAGACGTTGCCGAAAATGAGCGCGGAAGAGAATTGGTCGTCGAGATAGACGCCGACGCACCCCTTACCCTCATACCCCGTGATGTCGTGCAGATAGTTGTAACGAATGATATTGCCGCGCATGCTCCAGTTGTAGCCGCAGTACATCGCTCCGGCGTCGTTGGACTTCATGACCACGTGGTGAATTTCGTTGAATTCGATCACGTGGTCGTTGCCGCTGAAACCGACGGCCATGTGCGGCGCGTCGTGAATCAGGTTGTGCGACGCGCGGTTGCCCACGCCGTCGAGACGAATCGCCGCGCGGTAAACCGGCTTCCACAGGCTATAGTGATGACTATGGTTGTTCTCCGCGACCAGTCCGCCGGGCGTCAGCGTTTTGCGGTCGCCCCCCGTCAGGTTGATGCCGCCCTGCGCGGTCTGATAGATGTCGCAACCGGCCACACGGTGACGCCGTCCTGACGCGCTTACGGCGGAGCCGCCGACATTGCGGATCACGCAAGCGAGGATCTGGTCGTCGTTGCCGCCGGAAACGGAGATCGCGTCACCGCGACTGCCTTCCAGCGTCATTCCGCGCAGCGTTATGAAATTCGCCTTTTCCATTTTCGCCAGTAGCGGCTGAATCGAAACGAAAGCCCGGGCGCTGTTGGGATCGGCCACCGGAGGCCAGAAGTAAAGGATGCCCCGCTCACGGTCCAGATACCCCTCACAGGGACAGTCGAGTTCCGAGAGCAGATTAAAGGCGTAGTACCACTGTCCTTTACGGAACCCGAAGGTATGCTGGGGTTTTGCGGGCAGGGTGATAATCCGCTGTTCGGTGTCAATCGACTCGACGCGGTAGCGCTGGTCGGCCCAATCATGAAACCAATAGCCGTGCAGCATCACGTCTTTCTCGCCGATCCAACGTTTCGGACGGTCGCCCTCGTACGTGAAGATTCCGGATCTGCTGCCTTTGGTGCCGCGAATATTGTAGCCGTCCTGCACTTTCAGCTCGCCGATTCTGACCGTGCCGTCGTTCGGCCAACGGGCCAGTGTCATGGGATTGTCCGCGAAGAACAACTGCAAACCGGGCATCGAGGAGGTCCACGCGGGATCGGATGCCATCTGGCCGAAATGGGTCACGCCCTGCGCCCTGAGATCCGTCTGCCAAACATTCGTGCGCGCCGTCTCGTCCAAGCGCGCAAGCACAACGGCGTCCGTCACGCGTGACCAGCCGGTAACGACACGCCCGCCGACCCAGAAAACCTTCTCGCCGGGACGCGACCGATACACGACAGGCGCGTTGGACGTTCCGCTGTCCTGTTCCGTCAACAGAAAGGGCGTTTCCAACTGATACGTGCCGCCCCTCACCTCAACGGTCACCCCGCCCTCCGGAAGAGAGCCCTTCATCTTCAGTTCGCGGACCGCGTCGCGCGCCCGCTCCAACGTGCCGAACGGTTGCGCATCCGTCCCGGGATTCGCATCATTGCCATTCACGGCCACCGTGAAACCGGCCGCCCACGCCGCGCCCCATGCGAGCGCGGCAACCGCCGCAGAAACGACAAGCTTTTTCATATCCGCCCCTTCCCCCGATTCGCGCATAACAGCCTCTGGTTTTATTATGTGGGGGATGCGTCGATAAAGTCAACCCTCGACTCGGAAGGGGCGCATCCCCGTTTCACTGACCTGTGCGTGTCGGTTTGACAGGGGTGGGTGT
>CAZTDL010000241.1:0-6703 GCA_964612775.1 uncultured Lentisphaeraceae bacterium | reverse complement strand
GGATACCCTCGAACGCCCCGCACGAAATGAGCATGTAATCGCCGATGAGGGCCCTGCCCGCGCACGTCACGTTGATCGCGCACGAGTCTGGCAATGAAAGCGTACACTGTCCGAAGTCTCGCGCGCCCGTCACGGTGTCGCCGTCGAGCGTAAACGTGAAATCACCCGAACCGAGTGTCAACGCCGCCGTGCAGTCCGCCGCGAACCTCGGCAGAAGTGACGCATTCGCTGCCGTCACCGACCCCGTACCGGTGACCGTCGCGTTTGTGAGGATCGAGTACCCTTCGCGCGTCAGGCCGAGCCACTTCCACGCGAGATAGGCCTCGACGCGTGTCCGTTCCGCGTCATTGAGTTCACGGTTATACATCAGGGACTCGCCGAGGATCAGGGATGTCGCGTTGGTGATGCTCTTACGGTCGCTGTTTGAGAAATAATCGAAACAGAGCATGCCGTATTCGTTTGTCGGGATCACTGTCAGGATCTCGGGCCGGCCCTGAAAACCCGTGGCGGACGGATTAGCCACGCGGTTGCCGTCCAGATAGGTGCGGCCCCGCGTAAGGATTTCGTTTGATCCGGACGGGTAAATCGGGTCTGAGGCTTTTTTGCCGACACGCTGCGCGTAGTACGCCACGCCCGCCGCCGCCACGTTCGCGCCTTCCACGAACGGTTGACCGCCGCCGCGCGAGGAATCCAGCGCCATGACGATTGTGCGGAATGCGTTCGTGACGACATTCCCGGTTTCCTGCCCGTTCTGTATTTCGCGGAAACGCAGGTTGTTGCCATTGTCAATCGACGCGTAAGTCACCTCCGAGAAGTCGAGCCAGTTGCGTGACGGGCCGAATCCGCGTAACGCGGTGTTGATCCAGGGCGCGCGTGAGACAGCGGCAGATCCGGAGAGCGAACGCCGCCCGTCTGCCGTACCGAGACGGTCGTACAGGTGCTCCAATCGCGTCGGCGGCGTCTTGCCCGAGACCTCCATCGTCGTAAACGTGTCCGCGCGATCCGGGTCAAACCAACCGACGCACCCGTCTGTATCGATATCGGAGTCCGTCGGCGGCAACGCCATGCCGTCTACCGTGAGCGCGTGGCCGTTCAGGTTCACCGTGCCGGCGAACGCGCCGCCGAGCGTGGCATCCGTCTTCAGGTTGACTGTGCCCGTGCCATAGACGGGCAGAGCTTCAATCTCCTCTCCCGCCCATGCGGGATAGTTGTAATTCGACGCGAGGCCCCATTTCTCGGCCAGGTAGATTTCAACCGTCTGGCGTTGCATCTCCGTCAAAGCCTCATTGAAGAAAAGAATCTCGGCATAATTCTGCCCACCATTGTCACCGGTTGAACTCCTGTCAAACCCCAGACCGTTGACGATGGCTCCTTTCACGTCGAGCGTGATCACCTGCCAACCGCCGTTGAGCAGGCTGGTGTCGGTCGGGTTTACCTTGCTGCCGTCAATCCACGCCTCAAACGCCGTATTGGTGAAGATCGGCGCGTCCAACGTGTTTCCGCCGCGCGAGAGCTCACCCGTGTTCCCGCCTGTCAGCAGGGCGTTGCCGCCACCTTGCTGCGATCCGAATACCATGACCACGTACCGGGGATTCAATGCTTTGGTTCCGATGACGGCGTCGGCGAGAGTCACATAAACACGGGATATACTGCCGAAACTGATGCTCCTCCACGTGTCGTCCACGTAGTCATGCCGCACGCTGCTGTAGTTGAAGCCGATTTTGCCGAATGAAAGGTAGCTTTTCCCGTTCAGGCCCCCCGTCACGAGATACGGGAACGTGCCGTGCATCGTGTTATGGTTACCATTGAAAGGATTGTCGTAACGGTCATTCCAAAGTTTATAGGACGCGGACGCGCCGCGACAGTCGAAGAGGCCGTTCACGAACGGGAAACCGTTGGTGTAATAAATCGTCTGCCCCAGCTTGAGAAACGGCCCTGTTTGATCATAACCGGCGTACGAGTTCTCGTAATGCACCATGAGGTTCGAGACCGTGCCTGCCGCTGAAGGGTCGATCCAGAGGACCGGCAAAGAACCCCAATCGCCGGCGCGCGACGTCACGTTGACCGTGCCGCCCTCTGACCTGACCGCCATCCGCCCGGTCCCCACGCCGAGGTTCAACGTGCCGCTCCCACTTACGCACACTTGATAGCCGGATGTCGGGTTGTAGATCGACAGCGTGTTGTCGTCCACCTCGATCATGCGCCCCACCGAGTCCGGCAATACGAAATCACTCAAATTGAATTCGTCCCTGGCAGCCTTGCCCCATGTCAGATAAACGCCATTCGTCGGCAAGGTAACATAACCGGGTGCCTTTACCTGACCGACGTGGCGAACCACGACATTTGACCCGAGGGCGTTCAGCGTCACGGGGCCAGACTCCGTGAACGAGAGTAGGTTCGTCACGTTCCCGACGGTCAGGGACAGCGGGCGCAGGACTGACACCGAGGCCTTGTCCGCCGCCACGCCGGACGGGTTGTCCAACAGGTCGATCATGACCGGCACAAGCGTGTGATCTGGCGCGGAGCTGGAGGGCTTGAGAGCCAACGACGTCTGTCTGTTCTGAACCCCGCTTAAGCGCACGGTCCCGAAATGTGCGCCTGCCTGGACCCCGCCGAGTTCCAGATTGGCGTCTTTCGACGAACCGTAGGCCAAATCGATGTTGCCGGTGAAGTCTACGGGGCCCGTCACGCGGTTCCACGTCGACCACGCGCTGAACGTCCAGGCGGAAAATAAGTCGCCCGTGCCCGTGATCGAGCCTGCCAGAGAAAATTCACTTGGGGCTGCCGCCTGTAGTCCCAACTTGCCTCCGGCCAGCACAATGTCGTTTGTGATGATGCCGCCCGTGCGATTCCAGCGCCAGTCCCCGTTTACCATGCACGGGAAGAGATAAAGGATGCGTCCCGCAGGCACTGTGATCGTGGCTCCCTGCGGAACCGGCGTGTGCCCCGTCGCGGAGGAGTCCATCAGCGCGAGATCGTAACGGTCGAGCGTGATCACGCTCCCGAATCCCAGCGCGTTGTTGTGTACGGACACCATCGCGTTGTCCGCGATCTCATACGCCAGATCGGGCGGCTTCGCGTAGACGCAGATCTGATTCTTGAAAACCACCTTACCGTCCGTCACGCCCTCGTCGAATTCAACCTTGTATGGCACGTTGAACGTCGGGTAATAGGAGGGCCAGTTTTGATCGGAGCCCATCACGAACGTGTTCGTGCCCTTGATGTGGAGTGTCGCGTCAGACTTGAAGTGCAGGTTGCCGTGAAACTGGAAGGGCGCTCCGTTCAGCCCCGAGAGATCCAGCGTGACAGTCGGCGCGCTACCGTTCGTGGCGATGATGGACGAGAAGAACCTGTAGAGGGCTTTGTTTTCAGCGCTCTTCGTGAGCGCCACCGTGGCCGAGCCCGCCGGGCAAAGGTTGTATCCTTGCGGTCCGCCTTCGTTCGGGTTTCCGGCAGAGTTCCCCTGCTCGGAATAGTTGTTGGCCAACGTGCCGCTTAAGGCGACCGCCTGCGTTCCGTCGGACGGGATCGTCTGCCACTGCACACCGCGCGCGTCAAGGACAAAACCGAGCGCCGTTACCGCCAAAACCTTCAACGCAATTGAGTTCATTTTGTGCTTTCCTTCGCTGACTTACTATAAGGGTTCAGCAAAAGCAACCGTTTCTGCCAGAAACGCCACGGCGACGGCCAAAACCGTTATTGTGCGAGTTGTTTTGTCTTTTTGAAAACGCGGATTTTTCTGCAAGGCCCATAGCACCTTCCCGGTTTGTTGGCTTGCTTTCCTGAGTGAGCCAAGGGCGCATCCTCGGAGCAGACGGTCAAAAGAACCGCATACACGGCCAAGGATCTGAACCCTTAACTCACGATGAAAGAAGTATCCTCCATTAGGCAAGATAAGTCTTGGATGATTGTGCCAAAAAAGTGTATGTTTTTAACACTTGAAGCAAGAGGGGAATTCGCGGGAAACCCCATATCTGTCGACAAAAAAACAAGCTACAGTCCGACTTTCTGAAACAGGTCGGAGGCAACGTTGAAGCATTTCTGCTTCTGCTGGACGCGATGCCGGACACGGCGGCCTACCTGAAGGACCGCCAAGGGCGCGCGTCAACGCCGCACCCATACCGCCAGCAGCATCGGTAGGGGGTGAGCAGGCCGAAAAGAGGCAAGCGTCTCCGGGAGGGCACACCGGTGATTCGGTGACCGCCGGACAATCCGTTGAACCCTCAAACAGGCGGTGTTCCCTTTTGCCGTGTGCCCGTAAGGGCACTCTCACAGCGCGAGGCACGCCACAATTAGAAGTGTTGCCCGCGCCGGTTTGTAGGTTTCAGAAAAGGTTGTGTTTGTGAGAAGAGACGGGAATGGGGTAAACTGCTGTCTATTTTAACGGAATCGTTCAACGCTCAAGTCAAGAGGCTGCACATGGTTTGGATTTGGGTTAAAAGAAGTCTGCGGTACTACGGCGCGCGGCATCTTGTATTCGCGGGAACCGTGGCGCTGACGTCCGCCATTCTCTGTGCGGCGTTGCTGACGGGCGAGTCGCTTCAGCAGGGGCTGCGGCGCGATTTGCACGCGCGGCTGGGCGCGGTGCGGTCCGCCGTCTTTCTCCGGGAGGGCGTGTTTCCTGCGGATCTCGCGCAGCGGCTGCCCGACGCTCAGGCCGCATTATTGCTTAAAGGCGAGTTGCTGAACGCCGACGGCATCGTGTGCGCAAACGACGCGCAGATGATCGGCGTGCCCCAAACGAACGTCGCATCCGATGCGCTGACCGCCGCGCTGAACACCCGCGCACGGGACGTGTTGCCGTCTCAAGAAGGCGCGGTGCGTTTCGAGAAGCCGGCGCTTTTTTCTGCGGAACTCCCGCTCGGTTCGACGAAGGACAAGCGCATGGTGCGGCGTGCGGTGCGGCTCGCCAGCGTGACATCCTTGGGGAGATTGCTGACGCCCGAGTTCTCGCTGCGGCCCGCATCGGTGTTGCCGATGAATGCGGTGTTGCCGTATGCGGCGTTGGCCGAAGCGGCCGGCGTTCCGGGCATGGCGAATCTGCTGGTGTCTTCCGCGTCGCCCGAGACGCTTGAACGCGCGCTTGCCCAGGCGCTGACACCCGAGGATGCGGGACTTGTGCTGGAGGACGGAGACCTGGAGGCGGAGCGCGGAGCGTCGAGCGTCGGGTGTCGCGAAACCATCGTCAAATCCCGCCGCGTCTTTTTGCCGAAGGGGACCGTGGCGGCGCTGACGTCTGCCGGGCTGAAAACCGAGACGGCGATGTTTCACCTCGCGGACGCGTTTGAGGTCGGGACGAATGCGACGCCCTACGGATTTGTGGCGGCGGTGGAGCCGGGCGACGGCGCAGACGTGCCGCAAGATCTGAAGGATGACGAGATTGTGATCAACGCGTGGTTGGCTAAGACGCTGGACGTGACGACCAATCAGACGCTGACGTTGAGCTGGCGCCGCTTTGAAGCGGACGGGCGGCTGGTGGCGGATCGCCGCGCGTTTCGCGTGCGGGATGTGATAACGATGGCGCGCGCGCAAATCGCGAAGCGCGCGATGCCCGTGTTTCCCGGTCTCGAGGGCGTCGACAGTTGCGCCGCGTGGGATGTGGGTCTCCCCATGGATGAGGAGAAACTGAAGGACGCGCAGAACGAGGCGTATTGGAAACAGTGGCGTGAAACTCCCAAGGCTTTCATCACCTTTGCATCGGGCACGCGCTGTTTCGGAACCTTTTTCGGCGCGGCCATGAGCGCGCGGGTTGCTGCGGGGGAGGCGGAGGTACGCCGGGCTCTCAAGTCGATGACGCCCGCGCAATCGGGTTTCGGCGTGCGCGCGGTGTGGAGGGAAGGCGTGGCCGCCGCGCGGGGCACGACGGATTTTCGCATGCTTTTCGCGGGCATGGCGTTTGTTCTGATGGCGGCGGCTCTGCTGCTCTCGGCTCTTTCTCTCGCGTTGGCCTTGGAGATGCGCAAAGACGAGGTGGCGCTCTTCAGCGCGCTGGGATGGCGACGCTGCAAGGTGGTTCGGGTGCTGGCGGCGGAATGGTGTGTGCCGTTGGCGGCGGGGGCGGTTGCAGGCGGAGGACTCGGCGCGTTTTTGGCGCGTTTGCTGGTGTGGAGTCTGGAACGGTTCTGGAACGATGCCTTTGCGGGCGCAAACATGGCTTTTCATTTTTCATGGCCGTCGGCGAGCCTCGCCGCCGTCGTGAGCGCGGCGCTGACCCTGGCGGTATTGCTGCGGGCGGTGGTCAGACTTGCGCGATGCCGTCCTGCGGCGTTGTGGCAGGGGGCGGGGTGTTCGGGCGTTCAGGCGTTCGGCCGTTCCAAAGGCGGCGGATTGGGAACGAGTGCGGTGGGCGGTATGCTGGCGGTGGCGGCGTTTGCGGTGATGGTCTGGAGCCCCGGAGGGGCCGCCGCAAACGGTGTGTTTTTCGGCGCGGGATTCCTGCTGATGGTCTCGTTGCTGCTGTTTGTGAAACGTGCGGGCGAGACGTGGGCGGAAAGACGAACGAAGCCGGTTCATTCCGCAATCACGGCGGGCGTGAGGCGCGCCTTGGGCGTGCCGCTGCGCAGCGCGCCGGTCGTTCTTTTGCTGGCGGTGGGCACGTTCTTGACGATCGGGATTTTGTCGATGAAACAGGACCCGGCTGCGGGGTGTGAAAAGCCGTCGTCGGGAAGCGGCGGCTTCGCCTCGCTCGTCACCTCGGCGGTGC
>CAZTDL010000240.1:0-6706 GCA_964612775.1 uncultured Lentisphaeraceae bacterium | reverse complement strand
TTCAATGGGTTTTCCCCATGGGTCTGAAAAAGCCTTCTTTTCCCGGGGGCGAAATTTGCCCGCAGAGGACTGAATAAGCTCGTCTAACGTGTCAGGGAGTTTGCCATTATGCGTTGCCTCATAGGTCTGTACCGCTTTTTTAATCTCTGCAAATGAGACGTGGATTGGGGGAATTGTATTTGCTTCTGTACGCAACAGAAGTGTCACTATTCCTGCGCATCCTATGCATAAAATTAACCCAAAAAGCCGAACACTCTTTCGCTTCGCTCTCTTGAAATACAAACTGCAACACATGAACAGGAAAACGGTTGTCCATACGCACCAGTTTGCAAAAATCCGATTCCGGAACGCTAACGCCATATAGCGAAGCCCAGGTGCCGTTCGCTGAAACCAAACAGGAAATCCTCTATACGAAATGATGCCAACGGTCTCTGTCTGCGTGTAATCCTTGGCGACAGTAACAATCCCTGAGCAATAAGACGCAACACATCCGTTAAATAAACAAAGCATTGTCAACACCGTCCATAAGACGGTAAGTTTTATAACTTTAAGCCGTGTTTTTTCTTCGTGGGAAACTTTAGCAAGTCTCTTCGTGATGACAAACATGAGTCGTACGGCAACGAAAAACGCCACGATCACAAGAAGAATAAAGATAATAACTGCCGTTTCCATTTTTTATTTTCTATTGAAAGTAGCCATCGTCTTGCAATGCTTTAATTAGGTTTTCATTGGACAGCGGCTTCTCATTGATAAAACCTTTCAGGCTTTCTGTCTGAATTTGCTGGGGGGTCAATGGATTTTCCGTAATAACATCCAAAAGGTCTAGGATGTCTTCTCTTGCCTTTCCTGCTTGCCATTCTTTTACAAAATTAGTTGTCGCGATTGTGTCGCCCACTTGAATGACACGGAGAAAGGCGTTGGAGAGGGCATCCTCTTCAGAAAATTCAAGATGGTATTCCGCTTTCAGGATTAACCCTGCAATATCGTTCGTGTTCACCGTCAGCCTTGTATTGGCAATGTCCAGCACATTTGACTTGTACCCCTGATACCAGAGGTTGGTCACATTCGTATAGAAATTGGTCTGCGCAAGGCTTGCGCTCCCAGTAATACCCATCAACATGAAGCCAATCATCAACTTCTTCATCTGCTTTTCTCCTCTTACCGTGTCATGAAAAGAAATCCAGGCGCGCCATACCCCTCGTTGTAATCAAAGACTATGTTCGAGGACGAGCCTTTATAGTTGTCGGGGCATTGGGATTAGGCCACACCTTCCTCGATTTGTCATTCTCTTCCTCATGCATCCAGATGTAGTTGACGAGTGCGGAAACCGTCGTGTCGTAATTCGCGCCGTTGGCGACATCCCAGCCCGCACCGACGCTTGCGCTGTCCGTGAAATTCCAGCCTAATATATTTCTCAGCGACAGTGTTCCCGCCTGGGCCTTGGCTCTGCTTGTCCCCATCTGCTGCATCGCATATCCGAGGATGAAGTTGCTCGGCTTCGTCAGACGGACGGAGCGCCCCTTCCATGTGCAGACCGCGCCAAACCCCGAGTCGTCATCTACTTGGTTGTAGGCCCAGACTGTCGGGGTGTCCGCATTGTCGGGTCGCCCCGTATAATCGCCGGCGTGCTGATCCCAAAACCATCTTCTCCAGTTCTTTCGGTACTGTAATTGCCGTGAAGTATACTTGGCCGTCACCGCCGCCGCGAATGCGTCCGCCTTGGCTAGATCGGCCTGCATTACGCTGTCCATCTCCGCATCTGCGAGCGGCAGGACGAGGACGGCCTCACCGAAGGACAGGACCGTGCCGTCCTTGCGGACGGTAAGACGGAAGCGATAAACTCCGCCCAGCTTGGGATTCCGGTAGACGGCTGTGAGGTCGGACGGCAGGAACTGTCCCGAATCAGGGCCGCTGACCTTCTCCCAGTTGAAGACAAGATCGTCGGTCGGCATGTCTGCCGGTGCGAGGGTGGCCGTGAGGGTGACGTCGAAATCCTGGACGGTGAAATCCGTGTTTACAGCGTCTTTGTACAATACCACGGCGTGTTTGTTGGGGTCGAGGCTTTGATCAGGCCGGAAGACATGGTTGATTTGACCGGGAAACGGCGGTGGGTTTGGCGACGCACCGAGCTTCGCCGAAGCGACATTCATGGAGACGATCTTCGGCGCGTAGACCCCGACCATGACCGTGCTGGGGAGGGCGCTGTCTGAGATGTTCTTTGCGGTAAGGAGGACGGTCACCGTCATGGGCACACCGGGCGGGGCCGTGAGGGTTTGGAACGTCTCCACACACACTGGGTCGAAGCCGTTCAGCTCGATGCCGTTTTCCCATGCCGAATGCCGGCTGTTGACATCGACGCTCCCCGATATCGGCGAGCCTGATGCCGGCGTGACTTCCCATGTCAGGATGTCATTGAATTCGGAGGAGCCGCCCGTGTATTGAGGGTATTCGTCGCTCTGCAGGACCACCACGATCAGACGGCTCTGCCCGGCGGGTATCTGAAACGTCCGGTCCAGCGTCTTGACCACATCCTGCGCGAGATTGCCGGTCAGCGTGAACCACTCGGACGATGGGGTGTCCTCGGGATCAAGCGGATCGTGCCCCTGCCCGGCCGCCCCGCCGTCGGCGTCGCCGGTGCCGGGGTAGCGGACGTAGACGGTGTTGGTCCCGTTCTCGGGAATGACGATCTGGAACGACACGCGGGCGGAGGAGTTTGACGAGAAACCCATGTCCCGGTATTCGATCACGCAGTAGCGCGCGCCGTTGGTTGCGACATCCGCCAACTCGCTAAATACATGTCCCTTGAAACTCCGAATGTCGTTTTTCTCAGCCGACTTCATGTCAGTCACCGACATCAACCCCCCGTCACTCATTTCGGCTATGCTTCAAAGTAATCCCCATGACTTTTTCTTTTATAGCTGGCCTTTCCTCCGCAACCGACTTCTTCTCTTTCAGAATTGAACCGGCATTAGCTGTCCACCATTCTTTCAGGATGTTGATTGACTTATCTCGTTCCTCAATCCGGGTAGAATAAGAGAACAACAGCGGAAGTCCGGCAGGCGTATCACCGTTTTCCATGCGCATATCCAATAGAGACCCATATGCGAAATCACAGACCCGAAAATACTCCCGATACCCGCTAAGCGGTATAGGCGCCAGCGCCATGGAATTTCGGTTGGTGACAACCGCTTTGTCCTTCAACATGAAGCCGATCAGTTCATATGCCTCATTGCATTGGGAATGCCTTAGGCTCGAGGCCATATTCGCACGGCCCACAGATGAAAAATTGGTGTAATTATCCAACAGCCATTCAATGCTTTTAGCCGGATTTGCGCCCATCAAATGTCGCATAACATCTTCGGGAAATACTTCCCCCCTTTGTCCCATCCTATTCATTGTTTCCAGCAAATACTGCGAGACTTCGGCGGTCTCCGTGTTGAACACTTTTGACACAGCAGTTGCCGACAGATTCGACACGATCATGCTTTCACAAGCATTTCGCACGGCCTCCGACGCAGACGTTACAAACGCCAGAGACACGATTGCCACAAGCAGTTGATTCCTTAAACTACACATGTGAAACCTCCTTTAAAAGGAACGATAGTTGTAAACTCGTTCAACAGACGAGATGGAAATCCAGATGCCTTTCCTTATTCGGCCAAATCCGCATGTCTCAGAACGAGATCTTCCCATCGTTTTGGATACACAAGATAGATATTGGCGTCGATTCTTCGTGTGACATTGGGGTTGCTCGCATCTTGGTTGCGTTCCACCTCTTTCTCCGCTTGGCCATCCGTGTCTATATTTAAACAAACAAAATCGTATCCAAGCCCAAAACTGAATTTGCGTTCCCAACCCCGCATGCTCTCCCACATTACAATCGTGACTGTATGTGGAGGATGAACAATGACTTTTCGAGGGCGAAGTGATTTTATGGCCGGGGGCAATTCTTCTCGGGCCGGACAATAACTCCCCGTGTCCGGTCTCCCGAGAAGCGAGGCACACTCTTTCATCAGTCCATTGTTCACGGCGGCGGTGAGCGTTCGCCTGTCAATGAGCCGCATCGGGTTGTAGAAAAACAAGAAGTAGCCTATGCCTACAAACAGGATGACGGTAACCATTGAAAACAGGACACCCAACAGGCAACTGCGCCTGCAACTCAGAGTGTCATGTTTATCAGCCGACTTCATGTCAGTAACCGACATATTGAGTGATGTTGGTAACCATCCGTCCCGCAACTTCCCTGAGATACGGCGGCGTGTTTGTGTCGGATGCGTAACCTTGCAATTGATTGAATGCCGATATTCCCAGTTCAAGCGACGTCTTCATAACCGCAATCGTGTTTGTAGTCATCGGCGGTTCAGCAGCCATCGTCCAATTAGTCACAAACGCCGCGATTTCATCATAGGAATTGGTTCCCGAATGATCGTGGTTTTCAAGGACATTCACTGCTAGTTGCCGAATATCGGCACCTATGTTTCCGTCTTGAGAAATACGAACCAGTTCGTTTGAGACAGCCTTTCCCATAAAGGCGACTTTTGTCACCGTATGCACGGCATTGGTGACATCTCCTTTTGCTGGCTCCGCAATCATCAAAAACAATGTGGCCATTATTCCCATCGCTGCATGATACAGGAACAAATTGTTGCCTTCTCTCATAATCTATTCTCCTCCGTAAGGGATTGTTTCAAAAAAGGTGGAATCGATAATGGCGGCAGGCGTAATAGTACTGTGGTGCGCTTCTGCCATGAGTTCTGCGCCAGGAAGAAGATACCATCGCAAGGCGGGGTATCGACCGCACACTGCACACCCATGTCCGCTGTCATGACGATTGCCTGTCAGGGGCACAAACCAGAAATCAACGACCTCGCCCTCGAAGACATGTTGGAAAGAGTCGCTTACGCCATGTGTTTGAGAATACAATTCTTCCGCAGTGACCATTCCATTGACTAATCCTACCGTAATCTCTGGTGGGCCAAGAAAAAGTGTCAGGTGACGCGGCTCGATCAGCGGCCTTACTGTGGAGCAGTCGTAATAGGCCGCGACAAAAGCATCTCGCTGTTCCTGCAAAGCAAGCTCAGCGTACACGTCGGCGACCGCCTTGCGGAACTGCCCGCGCACGAATTCGTTACAGTTAGCGGTTTTGTAGTCAAGCGCTGTGGTAAACAGATTCCACGGCTTTGCGTCAGATGGAAGCGAGTAGGACTGTCCACTCATGTTGTCGTAAATTTTTGCCCATACACGCCGCGCCATGAATAGTTCCTTTTTCAACCTCAACCGGACACCCTTTGTCTTGTCGGTTGCATGGTCCTCGAACTCGGTCAGCGTGATCCGCTCAATCCCTGGATTGTAAATGTCTGTCACCAACGGCCCCCAATCGATACCCGAATGGGTGGCGTCCTCGCCGATCAACCATGCAATCACGCCGTCACCCTTGCGTATTACGACATCGCTTTTGACAACCTTAATTCTAAACGGAACGGAACAAGTGAAGGCATCGGACGAGAATTGGAGCTCAATCTCAACGTCACCAACGACAGTGCCATCAAGTATCAAAGGGAGATCGGCACTTTTAACATCGTCAAGAATGTCGGCACTTTCTGCGCTGTCCTCTCCGAGAACAACCGAGCCGCTCTGTTTTTTCAGCGTGATTTTCCCCGAGCCGCTTTTCGAGAGCGTGAGTGTTCCGACGCCGTCCAGGTCGAAACGCCGGATGATCAACTCACGAGTGTCACCATTGACCGCAACCACGAGCGGTAACGTCCCTTCTTCTCGGTTATCCTCAGAATCAATGTCACCATCCTCTTCAACGTCACCGTCGATGTCGAGATTAAGGACGCCGACCATGACGGTGCTGGGAAGCGCGCCGTCAGAGACGTTCTTGGCGGTGAGATGAACGTTCACCGTCATGGGCGTGCCGGACGGGGCGGACAGCAGCTGCATCCCGCCGGAAGGTGCGGGCGGCGGCGCTGTGAGGGTGTCGAACACCTCCACGCACACGGGGTCGAAGCCGTTCAGTTCGATGCCGTTTTCCCATGCCGAATGGCGGCTGTTGACATCGACGCTCCCCGATATCGGCGAGCCTGCTGACGGCGTGACTTCCCATGTCAGGATGTCGTTGAATTCGGAGGAGCCGCCCGTGTATTGAGGGTATTCGTCGCTCTGCAGGACCACCACGATCAGACGGCTCTGCCCGGCGGGTATCTGAAACGTCCGGTCCAGCGTCTTGACCACATCCTGCGCGAGATTGCCGGTCAGCGTGAACCACTCGGACGATGGGGTGTCCTCGGGATCAAGCGGATCGTGCCCCTGCCCGGCCTCCCCGCCGTCCGTGACGCCGTCTCCGTCGCTGTCCGGGTTGAACGGGTCGGTCAACAGGATGGATTCTTCGCTGTTTGTCAGGCCATCGCCGTCGGGATCGCCGTCCGCGCCGTCATCGCCCGCCTCGGAAAGCGGGTCAAGAACGTTTTCAGTCTCCCATTTGTCGGGCAGCATGTCACCGTCGCTGTTCCACGCCAGCGGATCGAGGCCGTTCAAATTCCGAAGCTGATGGAGACTATAAATGTATAATGTCAAAATGATCCCTTTACCCCTCTCCTAACCATCGGATGTGCCGTAATTTTTCGGAAATTCATCACCCTCTTTTCTTCTTACATTGTAATGTCATCTTCTGTTCCCATAATCCTGTCAGGGCCGGATGGTCTGA
>CAZTDL010000239.1:0-6725 GCA_964612775.1 uncultured Lentisphaeraceae bacterium | reverse complement strand
TCTATTTCCAGCAGGCGTTCAACAACGTGCTGCAAGGCCCATGGAAGAAAATCGCTCCCGGCTACGGCAAAATGGTTCTCGGCTACTTCGGCAAGACGCCCGTTGAACCCGATCCGGAAATCGTCAAGATCGCCTCAGAGCAACTCGGGCTGCCTCCGACCACGAAAACGGTGCTCGAGATCAACGACGCCGACCCGAAGAAATCGCTCGACACCTTCAAGAAGATGTTGACCGACAAGAATCTGCCGTTGACGGATGAGAACATCTTCATCGCCGCCGCCTGTCAAGATAAAGGCATTCTCTTCCTAGAAGGCAAAGCGCCGCTCGGCATCCGCAAGAACGTATCGGCAAAACCCGCAACAGCCCCCGCTGCCGCGAAGCCCGCCGGTTACACCGTCACCGTCAACGGCAAGCAATATGCCGTCGAAACGAAGGGCAACAAAGCCGTCGTCAACGGTAAGGAATACGCAATCAGCGTCGCCGATGGTCTCGCCGCAGCCGCCCAAAAGAGCGGTGCCGCTCCGGCATCGACAACCGGTTCAGGCAGTGAGACCGAAGTGAAAGCCATGGTCCCCGGTGCGATTCTGCGCCTCAGCGTTTCTGAAGGCGCAACCGTAGCTGCAGGCGATGAACTCCTTGTCATGGATGTCATGAAAATGGAAACGCCGGTTGCTTCACCCTGCGACGGTATCGTCAAAGCCGTCCATGTCGCCCAGACCGACAAGGTCAACACCGGCGATGTGCTTGTGGTCATTGGTTAAAACCTGTCCGGGCGGGCCCGCACGGCCTGCCCTCACCCCCTTACGTTTGGAACAACGCCCATGAAAAAGATGATCCTGACCTGCGTGGCAGCACTCACGCTCGGTCTTTTCCACGTATTCGCAGATACGCCAACACACCCCGCGTCAATCGCGACCGCACCTGCTGCGGTGTCCTCCGCAGAGACGACGCAGACCGCCGCCTCCAGCGACGATTGGCGCAGCATGGTTCTCAAAGTCCAGAAACTGAAGGACGATACAGGTATCGCGGGGTTTCTGAAGAAGGACGCTCCCGAATATCTGACGAAAGGTTACCTTACGCCCACCGGTGCCTTTGTGAAGGGCCATGAAATCAAGATCATCGGCAACTTGCCCTACGGATTAGGCCAAGCGCTCATGATGGCGATCTGTCTGGTACTTATCTATTTGGCAGTCGTGAAAGGCTTCGAACCGCTCCTATTGCTTCCCATCGGATTTGGCGGTTTGCTCGCGAACATGCCGTTCTCCGGCGTAACCAATCCGCCCGTCGTCGACGCGGTAACGAAACTTGTGACCGAGCCCGGCGGATTTCTCTTCTATTTCTCCGATTTCGGCATCAGCACGGGACTTTTTCCAATTATGATCTTCATGGGCGTAGGTGCGATGACCGACTTCGGCCCGCTCATCGCCAACCCGCGAACTGCGTTGCTCGGTGCCGCCGCGCAGTTCGGTATCTTCATCGCGTTGCTGGGCGCGCTCGGCCTATCGATGCTCCTGCCGAACCAGATCCACTTCGGGTTAAGGGAAGCGGCGTCAATCGGCATCATCGGCGGCGCTGACGGCCCCACCGCCATCTGGCTGACATCGAAACTCGCCCCGCACCTGCTCGGAGCGATCGCCGTAGCCGCCTACTCTTACATGGCCCTCGTGCCGATCATTCAGCCGCCCATCATGCGTTGGCTCGTGCCGGAGAAAGAGCGCAAGATCACTATGAAACAACTTCGCAACGTCTCCAAGATGGAGAAAGTTTGTTTCCCGCTGATCGTTCTGTTGCTCTGCTCGCTGCTGCTCCCCAGCGCCGTCCCGTTGGTCGGGTCACTCATGCTGGGTAATCTTAGCCGCGAGATCGGCCCCTCGGTCGCACGCATCGCCGACACCATGTCCGGCCCGCTGATCAACATCGTCACGATCATGCTGGGGCTCGGAGTTGGTTCTAAACTCGCTTGCGAAAAGTTTCTCAATCCGGAGACTCTCGGCATCTTGGCAATGGGACTGATGGCTTTTGCATGCGGTACCGCCGCAGGATGTCTCATGGGGCGTCTCATGAACAAGTTCTGTAAGGATCCCATCAACCCGCTCATCGGCTCAGCGGGCGTTTCTGCCGTACCCATGGCCGCGCGCGTCTCCAATAAGGTCGGTCTCGAGTCCAACCCCACGAATTTCCTGCTGATGCATGCCATGGGACCGAACGTCTCCGGCGTCATCGGCTCGGCCGTCGTTGCGGGTGTTCTCTATACGCTCTGCAAGTAGTTCCGCTTCAGGCCAGTGAAAACAAAAGCCCGCCTTCTCACGAGGAGCAAGGCGGGCTTTGTTTGTTATATAACCCGGGGCCTTACGCCAGAAACGGAAACAGTTGAGATTGATAGGCCGCAGACGGCTGCGCGCCGTACTCGCTCAACTCATAAGCCTCGATGTAGCGAATCCGTGCCGCCGCTTCCCTGCCGTACACCTGTTCCAATCTGGAACGAAATCGATCGGCGTCACGCTTCTTGCGAGGCTCCATCCAATATTTCTCGATAAACGCCTTCCTTTTCTCTTGTGAAGTCGGCACGGGTTCCTCGATCTGCCTGTCAAATACCAGCCATTCGAAGAACTGAGATTCATGCGCACAAAGAGCCGTCAGGAGCTGGTCCATCTCTTCCCCGACGTCAACGACAATGTCTGGACGAAGCACGGCCGGATGAGTGAAGTCGTCGCGCAGAAAATAGATGGCGGGTCTCACGTCCGAAACCGGCGATTCTGGACACCACAATGGCACGCCCAACAGATAAGCGGAGTCCATCACCAGCGTTCCTACCGCCCTGTGATCCGCATGGTAATCACACGTCCGATGCGTAAAGATAACATGCGGCGCAAACGCGCGGATAAGCCGCGTCATCTCCTTGCGCATTTCGATCGTCACCTCGAGCTCGCAGTCATGATGCTCGACGATCCGATACTCGTCCACGCCCAAGACCGCTTTCGACTTCTGCGCTTCCTGATACCGCCGCGCGGCCAGCGCCTCGGGCACCATCGACATATGTCCCTTATCGCCGTTACACATCGAAACCAGTTTGACGGTTGCGCCAGCCTTCACATATTTCAGAGCTAGCCCCCCACCCGTGATGTCGGGATCATCCGGGTGCGCACCGATGATCATCACCCGCAACTCTTTTGGACTGATTACCTTCATCATCTACCCCTTTCAAAAAACACCGGGCACTTTTCGTTGTGCATCCCCCGCCGTCAGATTTTAAAATAAATTTTGCGTCGGTACAGCCACAGCAACAGCGCATATCCCACGGCGAACCGGGCAGCGGCGCTGATTAGCGGATAGAACGTATCCGTGTGATGCTTCAGACCTTGGACCAAACGGTCGCTGAACCAGCCGAAATTGAAGAGATGGGTGGCCATGTAGATGAAGATCGCATTCATTCCGATAACGACAAAGAAGAGCGCCCATCGCCGCCAGCCCAGCACATCGATCATCGTATAGAAAAAGGCCAAGCAGAGAAAACACAAGCCGCCGGAATACAGGACAAAAGTCTCATTCCAAATATGCTTAATGATGGGGATGAAAAAACCGCCCACCCACCCCGTCAGCGTCAACGCGGTCCCGGCCGCGAACAGCAGCAGCGCGATGCGCCCCTTAGATGCTCTCAAGCGAAGGATGTCGCCGGCAAATGTTCCGAGCATGGCGGTAGCAACAAAACCCAAAGTGCTCAGCGTCCAAGTATAGGCAGGCGCGTCAAGCGTCCGCAGAACGAGCGCATCGACATAGTGCGCGAAATTCCCTTCCGCCGTAAGAATCCCGGCCCCATGCCCTGGAACCGGCGCGAAGCGAAGCAACAGACCGAAGAGAATCACACATGCAGCCGTGATCCCGACCTGCGTTTTCTTACCGAAATGCAAAAGGAGAACCGTACCGAAGAAGGTGCCGGCGGCGATCGACTGCAGCGTATTACTGTAGAAAACCAGCCGCGACCAGTCATATTCCAGCAGACGTCCCTGAAGCATCATACCGAAAACCCACAGGACTGACGTTCTTTGAATCGTGTGCAGATAGATCTTGGCGGTCGAATCCCCCCGTTGTTTTCGGCTGTCAATGGAAAACGGCAACGAGCAGCCGGCCAAGAAAACAAAGAGCGGCATGACCAGATCCATGAAATGGAAGCCCTCCCACGGGACATGCTCCATCTGCGTCTTGATAAAAGCTCCCGCACCGGGGTGAATGGCGGCGGCTAGGCGGGTCAGAAGTTCACTGCCGCCGATAATCCAAAACATGTCGAACCCGCGCGCCGCATCAATCGAAAGGATCCGCTCTTTTCCCGCACCCCCCATCAGAGCCCTCTCTTCCGTTTCACCGCTCGTGCCGGGCCCGCCGCTTATCGAACAGGCGATTCCGGCAATAAAGAGCGCCATCCGCCACCACCATCAAGGCGTTCAACACATAGAGCCAAACCACGGCGTCAATCTGATCCTGCCACCACAGCTTATGGAACAAGCCGGAAACATACCCCACTAAAACGATAAACAGAAAAAAGCTTTTCCCTTTGTTCGTCCGCGACCGCCACGATTTCAGAACGGACACCGGCCATGCCATGCCGAAGCAAACCAGCATGATTGCTTCAAAAATCGGAAAATTCATTCCATACCTTTTTTGTTACGCGGACAATACTACACTGCGTTTCAAGTTCCCGTCAATCGGCTGTTCCTTCGCAATCCGATCATCTCCCCATTTTCCCGCTTCGTGTCTAAGCGCCTTTATGTTAAAAATAATGACCATGCAAAACGCGCTCGACCTTTCTGTCTCCGCTTCCGTCCCGCTGTCCGGCGATCTTCTGCTGCCAGGCGACAAATCCCTCTCGCACAGGGCCGCCCTGTTTGCGGCACTCGCCGAAGGCGAAAGCGTCATAGACCGCTTCCTTGTTTCCGGCGTCACACGTGCCATGTTGAACGCCTTAACCTCTCTCGGCATCGCGTGGCAACTTGAAGGCACTCGGCTAACCGTTCGCGGAAAAGGTCTCCGCGGCTTTTCACAACCGGATGCTCCCCTTTTCTGCGGCAACTCGGCCACCACCATCCGCATGTTGGCAGGGGCGCTATCCGCCGCAGGGACGCCCTGCGTGCTCGACGGCTCTGCCGGGTTGCGTAAACGCCCCATGGATCGTATTACCGAACCGCTTCAGCGCATGGGTGTGCCCGTCACCACCGCCAACGCCTGCGCGCCGCTACAGCTCGCGGCACGCGCAGCGGAACAGCCGTTGCGCGCTATCGATTACACCCTGCCGGTAGCCAGCGCCCAAGTGAAGTCCTGCATCATCTTGGCCGCACTCGCGGCCGAAGGCGTAACCACCTTGCATGAACCGGGGCCCTCGCGCGACCATACGGAACGGATGCTTGCGGCCATGGGGGCCGACATCCGCACCGACGCGCTGACCGTCTCGATCGCGCCGTTGACGAAATCGCTCTCACCACTGAAACTCGGGCTGCCGGGCGACATCTCATCCGCGGCTTTTCTGCTCGTGGCGGGAGCCTTGATCGCGGGTTCATCGGTCCGCATCCGCGATGTGGGCATAAATCCGACACGCACCGGCATCCTCGACGTTCTGCAAGAAATGGGTGCGCGCATCCCCGTCGAAAACCAACGTTGGGTCGCGGGCGAGCCGATCGGCGACATTACGTTAAAGGCCGCTCCCCTCCGCGCTATCCGTGTTCGCGGAAATACCGTTGTGCGAATGATTGATGAGTTTCCTGTTTTCGCGATCGCCGCCTGTTTCGCGACAGGAACAACAGACGTGTTCGATGCCGAAGAGCTCCGCTACAAAGAAACCGATCGCATTTCCGTCCTATGCGGGGAACTCAGAAAACTCGGCGTTCAGCTCGATGAGCGTAAAGACGGTTTCACGATTCACGGGGGAACACTGCGCGGCGGCGCATGTGAGGCGCACGGCGACCACAGACTCGCCATGTCGCTCGCGCTGGCAGGGCTCGCAGCGCCCTCGTCGGTAACCGTCCATCACGCGGAAATACTCACCGAATCCTTTCCTGACTTTACGACTCAATTGCGCAGTCTGGGGGCGACTGTCTGTGAAAGCACGACGTCGGCCTAGCACGAAGGGTGGATATTAATGTCGGCAAAAGGGATCATGGGCCTGATGCTGTTCCTCTCGGCCTCCTGTCCGGCAGAAACCGACCACTTGCCGCAAACGGCCGACCAAGCGCGTGAGGCCTTGCTGCACAATGTCCGTATGATCAATTCCGGCGGAGCGCCCGGCGTGGTGCTCTGCATCAGCCCGAACGCGTTTCCTGTTGTGGGTGCAACGTGCGGCCGGTCCGTGCAGCCGGTGGCCGCCGCATGTTTTTACGGTTACGGCCGCGTTCTCGCCGTAGGACATCCCTCCTTTTATACGGAAGAAGGCACGTCCAAAGCCGACACCGCAGCCTTCATCAAAAACAGTATCCGCTGGCTCGGGCAGGGAAAGTCTTCGGTCGCGGTCTATAAAAACGGTCTCGCCGCAAAGGCGCTGAAAGGCCTTACGGATGTCGCTGTTCAAGAGATAACATCGCTCGATGTTCTCTCGTCCTTTCCCGTTCTTGCCGTTTATCCCGACAGTCTGAAACCGGACGAAATCGAGCGTGTCCGAGCGTTTATCACGGCCGGAGGAGGTTTGCTGGCCTCAGGCATCGGCTGGGGGTGGTTGCAGGTCTCAGGCGTAAAATCCCTCG
>CAZTDL010000238.1:0-6740 GCA_964612775.1 uncultured Lentisphaeraceae bacterium | reverse complement strand
TTCCGGGGACCGACCAGAACGCCCTCGTCGACGGCGTTTCGATCGAACCCGCAACCGACATGGGCGACACCGACTTCCCTCTGCCGAAAGAATTGGCGATCTCCGTCGCGAAAGGAGGTCGCCTGCAACTGTCGTACATAGGCACGCAAACGGTCGATACGGTTTATTATGACGGACATTACTTTTCGGGACTGATCGGTCAGCAAACCTGCCCCGCGTTTGTTTCCGGCCCCGGGGCGCTGTACGCGTATCCGAAAGGCACAATATTGATCCTCCGCTGACCGCCCGTATTCATGCCGACCGTCTTCAGACAAGGCCGCGGCGAAGCAAAGAAAGCACCTATCCCTCCGCGCTGCGCACGCCGCGAGGAGGGCGTCCGAAGGCGTCTTCCATCTCGGCCCAGATCAGCCCCAAACGGATCGTGATGAAGGTCATCACCACCGCCACAAGAATCGCGGTCACGCCCATCAGATAACCGGGCAATCCGAAGGCCAGCGAGATGAACAGCACGCAGACCAGCGAGGCCAGATTCACCGCCTGCCCAGCCAAAATCGCGTTGGGCCGCCGACGCCACGCGGCCAACCCTTCAGCATGCCCGCGCAACGACTGAATAACCGGCAAAACCGAAATCAGCAGCATCGCCCTCATGGCCAACGGGATATCGCCGGAAGGCACGTTCTGGACTTGGCCGAAATACCACTGCGCCACCGCCGGAATCTGGCCCACCAGCGGGAAAAAGGCCAACAGGAAGCCCGACGCCAGCGCGAACCAGAAGACCGAGTGATCGTTCTTGCGGCTCGGAGGGAACGCCAGCACCACGGCCTGCATACGAAGCGCCGCAAAACAAACAGGGTTGATCACGCCCATCGTCACATAATGGATCGGCAACATCCGGGAAGGATCCGCCGCACGCGTGATGAACGCGCCGATCATAAATCCGGCCGTCGCCAGAAGCACGCCGCCAAAAGACAGCGGAAGGGTGAAAAGAAGCTGCATCTTGAACCCGGCCGTTTCGCCGACCGCCGGTCCCAGACGACGTATATACGGCCTGGCAAACCATTGAACCAAGAGATATTCGATCAAAACCGGTCCGGTCATAGCCAACGTGCCCATCAGGTGCCCCACCCATCCCATGCGGACAAAAAGCGGCGTCAGGCAGGCCGTCAGCGCAATGCGGCAAAGCGTACCCCAATTGGCAGCCGCGCTGCCTCGGGCGTTGTAAAGCGCGACCAGCCCCACATTGCGCAGAAAAAAGAAGATCTGCAGCGGGATACTCCAAAAAAGAACTTCGCGGGCAGTCTCATCCATGGGCGCGGCCAGGCCCAGAACACCATGAAACATGATCTTATCGAAAGGATGGATGCAGGCCAGCGCCTGAACGACCGCAAGGCAACAGCATAGCCAACCGTTCAGTCGCTTGAACTGACGAAGCCCCTCCGCATCGCGCCCGAACACCATGCCGGTGGTCAGCAGCCCGCCGCCCAAAGCCCCGATCATGAACATCACGGACTGCCCCTGCGCGAACGCCGCGAGATCGACCACCCCGTTCTTGCCGTGCGAGACGATCGCTGCGACCAGCGGATAAGTCAGGCTCTGCGATGCCGCCTGAAGCAAAAGCGGGATATAGAATTTCGCGGCCCGCCACGGCGTATAATCGGCAGGCGGAGTTGTCGTCTCTAGGCTCTGTATGGCGCATCATCATAGCAAGACAGCCTATGAAAGCAACCTCTCTCCGGACAAGACTCCGTTTTACCGGCCCCCGGCCCCTTTTTTTGTATCCTAACGCCATCCGAACCGATACTATTTACACCTGACGTTACTTACCCTAGGCAAAGGTATTGGCATGACTCTAAAACGTTCGCTTTTGAGCCTCAATGTGTTGTCCCTCTCCCTGCTCTTTTTTATGAGCGGATGCGGCCCCTCTCCGAAAGGTCTCGAACCCGATAAAATCGTGTCCGTCACGTCGGAAACGCAACACGGAACCCCTGGCTCTCTGATCCGGAAAAGCGTCAGGGTCGAAGTGTTGAGCAAACCCCGTGCCGGTTTTTTTGGCGGCACGGGTGAACCTTTTCCTGTCGCCGGAACCAAACTGATCGTCACTCCCGTTGATTCCGCCACAGGTATTAAGGCGCTCCCGTCCGAAGGTGTCACAGACGCCGGCGGCAACTTTGAGTGCGACGTGCAACTGGGACCGGCCTTTGGCGATCACTACCTGGATATCGCCTGCGAAGAAACCCCCGAAATCCGTAAGCGAATTCGCTTCATCTCGGGGGTAACCGTCGAAAACGCCAAACAAGAGGTCTCGGCCGGCGAGATCCTTCCCAAACCAATCCGCATCATTCTCACAGGAACGGGAGGCCAACCCCTCGCCAATGAACCCGTGTACTTCACCTTGTCCAAACAGCCCGGCAAAAACGGCCGGCTCTCCAAAAATCTCGTTAAGACCGACACGAACGGCGTCGCAGAGGTCGGGCTCAAAACCGACGATTCAGCCACGGGCGTATATGAAGTCCGAGCGGAAATCGCCGACCCCAAATCCGGCCTTTTCACGCGTCCCTTTTTTATCCAATCCATGGCACTCTGCGTAACCGGTCTCCTCATCAGCATTCTCGGAGGTCTCGCTCTTTTCATCTTCGGAATGACCCTCATGAGCGACGGGCTGCAGCAAGTCGCGGGCAACAAGATGAAAGCCACGCTGGCCTATATCACCCGGAACAGTGTCACCGCCATTTTCGCAGGCACCATCGTGACATCCCTGATCCAATCCTCGAGCGCCACGACAGTCATGACGGTCGGGTTCGTGAACGCCGGACTGCTCTCGCTGCAACAGGCGATCGGCGTCGTCTTCGGCGCCAACATCGGCACCACCATAACAGGCCAAATGGTCTCCTTTAAACTCGACGGCTTGGCCCTCCCTGCGATTATCATCGGCGTGATCGGCATCCTTCTCTCCCGAAAAGCCTCTTGGCAGGGCGTTTTCCGCACAATTCTCGGATTCGGGCTGCTCTTCTTCGGCATGACCATGATGTCCGACGAACTGAAAAGCGCCAGCTCTTTCCCCAGCTTCATCAAATTCTTCCAGATGTTCGACTGCACGCCGGGGCCTGACGGACAGATGCCGATCGGCGCCGTCCTTGGCGCGATCGGCATCGGCACCCTCGCCACCATGGTCGTTCAAAGCAGTTCAGCCACCATCGGACTGGCGATCGCATTGGTAAACAGCGGCCTGCTCAATTTCTGGACAGCCGTCCCCATCGTGCTGGGCGACAACATCGGCACCACGATTACGGCCGTCTTAGCCGCACTCGGCGCAAACCGCACCGCCAAGCAGACCGCGGCGGCCCACTCGCTCTTTAACGTCCTCGGCACCTGCATCATGGTGGCGCTCTTCTATGTGCCCTACCATGGGACCCCCTGTTTTCTCTACCTGATCGACTACCTCACCGTCGGTGCCGCGTTTCAGGGCGAGAACCTCGGACGGCACGTGGCCAACGCCCACTCCCTGTTCAACGTCTGCAACGTGATCCTGCTCACCACCGTCATTCCGCAACTCGCCTGGCTCTGCGAACACCTGATACCCGCAAAGAAAGCGCCGACAGGCATTGTCCGCCTGGAAACCCATCTGCTCAACACGCCATCACTTGCGCTCATCTGCGCCATGAATGCCCTTGCCGAAATGACCGAGAAAGCCTGGCTCGCTTCGCTCGATGCGCTGCGCGGATATCGGGACGGCAAACCGACCGACGTCGACTCCATCAAGCTCATCGAAGACGAGGTCGATCAGATGCAAACGGAGATCATGAACTATCTCGTGCAACTCACCCGCAAAGAACTCAATGAGCACCAAGCGCAAGCTATCCCGGTGCTCATGCACTGCGTGAACGATGCCGAGCGCATTTCGGATCTCGCCTTCCTGATCGCACGCCGCGCCGCAACCCAATCGGCAAACAACACCAAGTTCACGGAAGGCGCATTAACGGAAATGAACGAGATTGTGGAGAAGGCAGGCATCATCGCGGACCTGACGTTGGAAGGGCTGCGGGGCGGCACAGGTTCCGGCAGGGCTGTCGCCATTGTGATGCAGGACATGAAAACCATGACGCGCAAATCCATTAAGGGCCATGTCGACCGCCTGCAAGTCGGCCAGTGCCAGCCGGAACGCGGTATGGTCTACGTCGAAGTCATCTCCGCGATCGAAAACATCGTGCGCCATCTGGAAAACATCGCCCAGCGCTCGGAACAACTCTCGACGACAACCCAGTAGCCCGCCGGACGGGCAAAGTCATACCGCGAATCCTAATCCGCCCTTTTTGCGCGCGGGATCAATCGGGGACGTCGTCCGGCAGACCGTCGCCCAACTCATCATACGACCACACAAAGTCTCTCGGACAGCGTTTCGCGGGGCGGTCCGCCAACCGTCCGAGAAACAAACGAAACTCTTGTCCGAGCGAGATCGGCGCGGGCAGCAGATCCGCCTCGTCCGTATTGAAGCGTTCTGTCATACTTTTATAGGCCATAAGACACGCCTCCTTTCATTTGTCTCAGTAAACCGCAGACCCATGAGTTTCAGACGTGCGCAATGTGAGTTCTCCGTTAAAAAGCCATTGCGAAACGCGCGACGCGCAAACGGCATTCGTGTTGCATCGTGTCTAAAAACAGGTATACTGAGACAAATAAAGGAATGTTAATGATGATCACGTATACCTTTTTATGGCGGATCCGGTTTTGTTTTTTAACTTGTCTGATGGCCATGACGGGCTTGCTTTCCGCCGCGCCCTCATTCCGTTCCGACAAGAACTATCCCAACCCAGGACTACGCATCCGCACACTGGGCGGCTCCACCCCCGAACCGCTTCCCCAGCACAAAACCTATACCTACACCTTCACGAGCAATGGGGAAAGCGTTAAGCGCGATCTTTTTGATCCGCATGAACTCTGGTATGCCACCCAGCACGCGGGACAATGGCGCGACGAAGACGGCAACGTCTTGATACTCGGCCATGTCCCCCATCTGTTCCCGGCCATCCAATCGGAACTGAAGCATGTGTCTCGCGAAGATTTTGACACGGCCTTCGCAGAACCCGCGACGCTCTTCACATCATCCAGCCCCGACGCCCTCACCGCATGGATCAAAGAGTTCGCCTCCTGTACCCCTCAGAAACCCGAACCGTTACGCACAGGATTCAACCTCACCTAGGCGTTTTTCTTCCCTGTGGACGAATCGTCGATGCTCGTCTACGCCTTCCGCGCCAAAGTCCGCAAGTCCAATGGTCAGACCGCTCCTTCCGACTGGTTCTGCGCCGTGATCAAGATCGGCGACAACACGTTGAAATCCAAAGTGCGTAAAGACTTCGAGATGCAGTTCCTTGCCAACGTCGCGGCCATCCCGCAAACCGGCGCCGCATCGTCCGCAGGCATCCAGTCCAAACCGCTCTCCGCCCTGCCGGCCAACGGCAAAGCCCTGGCGGTCGAGATCCCCGACCACCCCAGTCGCATCGCCGCCCGCAAAAGCATCGCCAACATGAAAGACTGGTGGTACGCGGAAACGCCGGAATACATCTTCCTCTCGGATATCCGCAGCGCCACGGGAAAAGCGCTCGTCAAAGAATTGCAAAACACCATGCCCGCCTTGCGCGGGGCCTTCGCGCAACTCATCCCGCCCTTCGATCCAGCCACCGACGTAAGCGTCGTCCGCATCTATGAGGAACGCGAGGCCTATAAGCAATACGTCGGCAAAGAAAGCGAGTGGAGCGTCGGACTCTGGACCCCGATGAGCCGCGAACTGGTCATTCTTTCACAAGGCAAGAATCGCGAATAGACACTCCAAATCATCCGGCACGAGGGTTTCCATCAGTATCTTTTCTATGCCACCAGCATGATCGAAAACGCCATGTGGTTCAACGAGGGGCACGCCTGTTTCTTCGAAGCCGCGGAGATCGACAACAAAGGCCGCGTCGAACTCCCGGAAGATAATCGCGTCTATCATCTGCTCGACAATCTCGACGCCGCCGTCAACCTTCTTCCGAAAATCATCCATGCCGACCGTTCCGCCTTCTACGGTGGCTCAGACCAACAGCGCTCACTGAACTACACCACCGCTTGGGCGCTGGTTTATTTTCTGCGCAAAGGCGTTCCTTGCCAAGAACGTTCCGCCTACGAAAACATTCTCGGCACCTATCTGAAGACGCTGGCCTCGACAAAGGATTGTGAAGCGGCCACAACAGCTGCCTTCGAAGGAATAAACATGACCCGCTTTAAAGACGATTTCAAAGACTTCTGGAAGAAAGGACGCAACTCAGCCCGGCGCTACAACCCGCTGACGGAAAAGAAGAGTTCGAAATAAGGCCCTCGTTCCCTACGCCGTCCCTCTCGGGACACGACCTTATCGCGCGCGCAATCATTGTTCCGCCGAAGGCAACATCCTCAATTCGGGCACGTTCGTCCGTACGAAATTGATGAGAAACAGGATATGCCACCGTTTGAAACAGGTTCTCGCGAGACCCTCGCGTTTCTCTATCATTTCTTTCGTGTCGTTGTCATAAGCGGTCAAACAGAGTTTGGCCCAACCCTCCTGCTGGGTCAGTTTAAAAAAGGCCAGCTCCGGAATCTCAAACGATCCCGCGCCAATGGGTGACGGGATTTTGACGCCGGGGACACCGATCATCGATGAACCGGACTGCGTCGCCAACATGCCGACCCGAATGGTCACATCCACATCCGCCGCAATCGATTTATCGACG
>CAZTDL010000237.1:0-6748 GCA_964612775.1 uncultured Lentisphaeraceae bacterium | reverse complement strand
ACCACACCAGAAAACACGAGTACTATACCAGTTCCCGAGAGATAGGATGCGCCCCTCCTGGACGGTCCGAGAACAACGCGCTTGTGAACGACACCTCGAGTCGTATATACTTTAAACATATTGGATTGAGTTGCGGGCGTGATCGACCGTCATGCTCGAGGATCTAAAGTATCTGTAAAAAGGGGGGGGCACGATGAGTCGGATTTCACGGCGTGGTTTTTTACGTTCCGGTGTCGCAGCGGCGGGAGTGCTGTCGTTGGCGGGAGGGGCGAGCGTTTCTCTTGCGCGGGTGCCACGTTTCCGCAAAACGGGTGAAAAGCTGAATATGGCGTTTATCGGTTCGGGCGGTCGAGGCGGTGCGAATCTGAAAGAGTTTTATGAGCTGGGCGAACAGGTTGTCGCGTTGTGCGACGTGGATCGCGCACGCCTTGATAATGCCGCGAACGTCGTGAAGGAACGGTGTCCAGATGTCCGCAAGTATCAGGATTTTCGAGAGATGCTGGCCAAGGAAAAGGATCTTGATGCGGTTGTCGTTTCAACGCCGGACCATATGCATGCGACTGCGGCCATTGCGGCCATGAAGCAAGGGTGTCATGTCTATGTCGAAAAACCGTTGGTGCGTACCGTATGGGAGGCCCGTCTCTTCGAGAAGGTTGCTAAGGCGTGCGGTGTTATGACCCAGATGGGCAACAACGGTAACGGCACAGACGCGCAGCGCCGTAATATCGAAATCGTCCAGTCGGGCGTATTGGGCGATATCTCGGCGATTTACGTGTCGACCGATCGGCCGATTTGGCCTCAGGGTTTGAATCGTCCGGAAGGCTGTGATCCTGTGCCCGATACGCTGGCATGGGATTGCTGGCTGGGGGTCGCGCCGGAGCGTCCTTTTAAAAAGGATGTCTACCATTCCTTCAAGTGGCGGGGGTGGTTCGATTTCGGCACGGGTGCGATGAGCGATATCGCCTGTCACAGCATGAGCTTCTTTTTTAGGGCGTTGCAACTGGGGGAAGTTTTGACCGCCGAAACCATCAAGACGACAGAGACATTCAAGGAGACTTATCCGGCAGCGACCACGGTAAAGGTCACGATTCGTTCTGCCCGTCAAAAGAACCCCGTATCGATTTACTGGTACGACGGGAAGACGAAACCCGATAACGACGTGTGTCCTCAGGCGGTGGCCACGTGGGGCGGCATGCCTCTTGGCGGCGTACTGATCATCGGCGACAAGGGAATGTACATGAACGGTGCTGTCTGCATGAAGGGTGAATCCAAGTTTCGCGGCTTTGCGCAGCATGATGCGACCAAGGACATTCCCGTTACGCTTCCGCGCGTGAAGAATCACCACTGGGAGTTTGCCGCGTCTATCCGAGGCGGCCATCAGCCCTACTCTCACATCGATCATTCGATTCCTCTGACCGAGATGGTTCTGTTAGGCTGCATCTCGCAACGGGTTCCCGGCGAATTGCAGTGGAATGCGTCGGGATGCCGGTTCACCAACAGTGAAGAAGCGTGCAAACTGCTCACGCCGTTTGTCCGTGACGGGTGGCAGATTGGTTAAGCGAAAAACGTGTCCGATTTAAACGCGGGGATACCCGCCTCGCTTGCCGGGACGGATAATAAGAAACGTAAAGGAAAATCGTATGAATACACGGCGTCAGTTTTTGGTCAATGCAGGACTCGCTTGCGCGGGTTTGGCGGCGTTGCGTAGCCGCGCGGGGACGTCGATAGGGACGAAGCGGATTCCTGTCGGCATTCAGCTTTATTCTTTCCGCAAGCAGGGTGAAAAAGATTTTGCCGGAATCATCAAAAAGGCGGCGGAACTGGGTTTTTCCGGCGTGGAGTTTGCCGGCTACGGTCCATACGGGGAAAAGCCGATGGAGTTGCGCAAGTTGGTAGATGACGCGGGACTCAAGGTTTTCGGGACGCACACCTCTTACAATTTGGTGCAGCCGGATCAGATCAACAAGACGATCGATTTTCACAAGACGATCGGTTGTCCATATATGATCGTGCCGTGGATTGATCCTAAGCAGATGGCTGTGAAGGACAATTGTCTCAAGATCGCGGAGATCATGTCGCGCGCAAGCGAAACTGCGCAGGCGGCGGGTTTGCATGTCGGATATCATGCCCATGGCGGTGACTTCAAGAAGATCGACGGGGACCTTACGGCGTGGGAAGTGCTTTTCGATCATACGCCGAAAGCGTTTCTGCATCAGATCGACTTGGGCAATTGTCTCGGCGGAGGGGGCGATCCGTACAAACTGATTGCGCGTTATCCGGGGCGGTCCCTCAGCGTTCATCTGAAAGAGCATGGCGGTCCGAAGGGTGCGGTGTTCGGACAGGGCGTGGTCGATTTCAAACGCGCTTTCTCGCTCTGCGAGTCGGTCGGCGGGACGACTTGTTATATCATCGAGCACGAGAGCGACCCTGAAAACGCGTTCGAGTCAGCCAAGAAGTGCCTCGAGTATATTAAGGCCCTGTAAGCGGAGCTGAGGGCAAGACCCGTCGTCATGGCACGCTGGTCTTGTCCTCTTCCCTCAGGAAGCGGATATTGGGGCCGATGTAGATCTGGCGCGGACGTTGCAGTTTGAAGCGTGGGTCTTCGCGCGCTTCTTTCCAGTGCGCGATCCATCCCGGCAGTCGTCCAAGCGCAAACATCACCGTAAACATCTCCTTGGGAATGCCGATGGCGCGGTAAATGATGCCGCTGTAGAAATCAACATTCGGATACAGGTTTCGCGAGATGAAGTAATCGTCGTGCAGCCCGAGTTCTTCCAGTTGGAGCGCGATGTCCAGAAGAGGGTCTTTAACGTTTAGGACCTTGAGCAGATCGTCGCAACACTTCTTGATAATCTTGGCACGCGGGTCGTACGTCTTGTAGACGCGGTGTCCGAATCCGTAGAGTAACTCGCGGCCTTTTGACGACTTGACGGATTCCACGTAATCGCGAACGCTTTTCCCGCTGTCGCGGATGTCCTCCAACATGTCGATCACCATCTGATTGGCGCCGCCGTGCAGTGGGCCCCAGAGGGCGCAGACGCCTGCGGCCACTGAAGCGTAGAGGTTCACGCGCGCACTGCCGACCAAACGGACTGCGGCAGTCGAACAGTTCTGCTCATGGTCGGCATGGAGAATGAGCAGAATATTGAGCGCTTTGACCACCTCGGGCTGGACCTCATAGTGGCAGACGGGCGAACTGAACATCATATTCAGGAAGTTGGCGCAGTACTTTAAATCATGACGCGGATAGACGAACGGTTCGCCGATGGACTTTTTGTAGGAGAAGGCCGCAATCGTCCGCATCTTGCTCATGAGACGCGTGGCGGCAATGGTAATCGCCTCCTCTGGCTCATCCGGGCGATGTTGCGTCAATTCCGGATAAAAAGCCGAGAGCGACACGACCATAGCGGACAGAATAGCCATGGGGTGGGCATGATCCGGAAACCGATAGAAGAAGTGCCGCATGTCTTCGTGGATCATGGAGTGTTGATTTAGCAGGCCGGACCATTTCACGCGCTCTTGCTCGTCCGGCATATGTCCGTTGATCAGCAAGTAGGCCACTTCCACGAAGCGTGAATTTTCGGCGAGGTCCTCGACCGGGTAACCGCGGTAACGCAGAACACCTTTTTCGCCATCCAAGTAGGTGATGGCGCTTTCGCAGGAACCGGTGTTGATATAGCCGTAATCGAGCGTGACGGCACCGGTTTTTTTCCGTAACGAGGAGATGTCGATGCCGACTTCCTGCTCTGAGCCCACGACAATGGGCAAATTGAGGGTTTTATCCCGCATGTTCAAAATGGCTTCTTCGTTTGTACGCATGGAATCCTTTATCAGTCGGTATCTGCGGTTTATGGATCGGGTTACTGCGGAACTGAGGGACGGCGTTGCGCAAAGAACCAGGCGAGAACGGAATCGTCGGCGTATGTACGCGTCCAAACGTCATGTCCCGCACCGGCATACTCGCGGTATCGGATATTTCCGCCGCAAGCCCGAATCGCCTGGGTCATGTTTCGTGCGCGAATGACGGGTACGGCCCCATCTTTATCGCCATGGAATGTCCAGATGGGGATGTTTTTAAGGATAGGCGCGCAGGCGGTGTCGCCGCCGCCGCAGAGCGGCATGGCCGCCGCAAACAGCGTGGGCTCACGCTGTATCGCATCCCACGTTCCGTATCCTCCCATGGAAATGCCCGTCACGTAGACGCGCGTCGGGTCGATCGGCAAGGCCGCCATCTTTTCGCGCACCAACGCTAACGCGAGCTTCAAAGGTTGGGAGGGCTGCTTCGGCATGGTGTGGCTGGGCGCGTTCCATGGCACATTGACCCACTGCATGTCGGCGGGACATTGGGGCACCAGCAGGATGGCCGGATCGTTTGTGACCTTGCCGTAGCGGATCAAGGGAAGAACCCCGTGCTTCAACTGGCTGATGTTGTTACTGCCCCGCTCGCCGGCACCGTGCAAAAAGAGCACGAGCGGCAGTTTCGTGTTTGCGGGAATGTTTTTCGGCAGATACATTCTGTAACACAGCGTTTCGCCGGATACCGTTTTGAACGTCTCGGAGGTGGTTTGCTCTTCGGCGGTTTCGGCGCAGAGGGTGGCGCTCAATGTGCCGAAACAGAGGATTGAAGCGATAAGTCTCATAAAAACTCCAAAAACAGAAAGAAAGTCGTTCACATGCGCGACGATCCCCTTTATTCCATGTGTTTGTTAGCATAGCAATGCGTGACGCATGGTGTCAAACACGTGGCGTGAGCGTCGATATTTTATTGGTGCAGATGCAATAGGCTGGTCTTTGTTATGCAAAATTTCCTATACTTTAGGGCAAATAAGTTATGCAAAGAACAACCTATGTTATCGGGCATCGTAATCCGGACACGGACTCCATTGTGTCGGCTATCGCGTATGCGGAACTGAAGCGGCAACAGGGGTGGGTCAACTGTTTCTCCGCCCGTGCGGGAAAACTGACGCCCCAGACGGAGTATATTCTCGAACGGTTCGGTATTCCGCCGCCGGTGTTTATCCCCGATTTGGTTCCGAAAGTCGGCTATTTTTTGTCGCAACCGCCAACGACGGTGAGAGAATCCACTTCGCTGTGGGACGCGCTTGAAAAGATGGAGCACGAGGATGTGAATATTCTGCCTGTGGTCGATGAGGCCGGTCGCTACAAGGCGGTGCTGAATCACAACGCGTTTGCCTGCAATATCACGAAGAAGATCAATCCTCATCGGAAGGCGATCATTCCGACGAGCATCAACCTGCTTGTCCAGACGCTGAAAGCGCAACCGCTCGTGACGTTCGGCGGCGACGAGGTGGTGAAATCCCGCATCTTGGTGGCGGGGTCCTCTTTGGAGTCGTTTAAGCAGCATTTGGAATCCGAAATCCCCGCCAATGCGCTGGTGTTGACAGGGGACAGAGATGATGTCCAGCGCCTCAGCATCGAGATGGGGGCGCGCGCGGTCATTGTTACCAATGGCATGCCGTTGGCCAAGGGGTTGCGCGAATTGGCCGAACGGCGGAAGGTGTCGGTGATCATTTCGCCGTATGACACATCCTCGACGGCTTTTCTGATTCTGTACTCGACGCCGGTTCGGACGATGGCCGACGAGTCCGCGATGCCGGTGAACGCGGGGAGCTATGTGCGCACGATCCGCGAGGTGTTGGCCGCGACGCCATCCCGCTGCGTGCCTGTGGTGGATGACAACGGCGTGGTGATCGGCGTGTTTTCCGAGAGCGATCTGATCAAGGAGCCCAACATCGATATCATCATGGTTGAGGGCAAGGGCCGGTTTTATCGCATCCGGGATCCGGCCTGAACAGTGGGGGATGGATATGACAAATGGAAGTTTCACTGCGTATCTCCTTTCTGGATACTGGATACTCGATACTAGTTACTGGTCGCAGCGAAGCGTAGATCCCGCAGGATGCGGGATTGCTGGGTACTGCCTTTTCTGACCTCCTGACTCCTGACTTCCGACCTCCATCAGCAGATTGCCGGCAAGATCCCAATTCTGAATTTAGGCAACTCGATTCAAGCACGCTTTGTTTTTTATTAAAAGCAAAAAAATTTCTTATTGGCTTGTCGGACCTATCATCTGATTGAAAATTCAGACCGGCTCAACTATAATCATTGTATTCATCTTTGCCTACTTGGCGCCTGAACGAAAACCCTGTTCAGGCACTGCTTACTTATCGCTTTCCGATGCTAACATGGCGGGATCTTTGGAGACGTCGGACATACGTTTGTAGACATTCGTCGGCCTTCGCGTTTTCTTGACAGACTATCAATCATAATTATTCCCGGGCCGCACTGGTCTCTCTGGTAAGAAGATAGAGGAGTCCTGCCAGCAGGCAACAACAGGCACACAGAATAAAGGCAGTCATGAAGGCCTCAGGTCCCCGGGATGCCTCGGGGTAGAGTGTCTGCATAAGCATCCCCAGCCCCTGAAGAAAGAAGGCTGGGCCGATCATGGTGAAAAAATTGATCCCAGTCATGGCGGTCCCGGCCATCTCGATCGCCATGCTCTCTCTGATGTGTACGTACATCAGCAATCCGGAGGACCTCGTCAGCCCGAACGCGAAAAACAGGATCAGCAGGACCGCAAATCCCGTTCCAGCGGGAAGACCCGCCAAGATGAACAGGATTAAAACGAGTGTCAGAAGGCCCCCGGATACCACCCACTTTCTGCTCTTCAAGAACCTGTCGGACAGTGCTCCCCACAAGGGTCCCCCGGCAATGGCCCCGAGGTTCA
>CAZTDL010000236.1:0-6767 GCA_964612775.1 uncultured Lentisphaeraceae bacterium | reverse complement strand
ATTCCCGCCTTTTCTTCTTTTTCCGAAAGCGTGCGTTTTATTTTGCACTTCACGATGATTAAGTGAGCTCAGCCTCCCTGATGACACCCGTCCACCGATTATGCTATGTTGTGACGCATCCGCGCATCATGCTTGAGTTGTCGTGCCACGCGCGGGTTACGAACAGTCGAGGTCGATGTGACGGAAGCGCTCTGCAATAAAGCCTACAAATACGTGATTAAAATGCTCATGACCGCCGAGTTGGTCGGGGGGCAGAAGATTTCCGAACAGATCATCGCCTCCGCGTGCGGCATAAGCCGTACGCCCGTGCGCGAAGCGATTCGCCGATTGACGGAAGAAGGCGTGCTCTATCAAGTTCCCTCCATCGGAACGTTTGTGTCCCGCATGGACCGCAGCCAGCTCTTAGACGCTTACGACGTGCGCCAAGTGATTGAATGCCATGCCATCGAGAAAGCCGTCCGAAACCTCACCAAAGAGACACGTGGCGAACTCCGCCGGCTCTGCGACGAAATGCGCAAAATCATCGTTTCTCTTCGGACACAGAAAAAAAGCATCCTCACCGGAGATAAGCTCGTTACCTTCCTCTCCGACGATTTGACGTTTCATCTGCTGATTCTCAGCGCCGCAGGCAATCGGCTCGCCATTAAAATCGTCACCAGCGCCTATCAGCGCAACCAATTCTTTGGCCACTTCAGCCACAGGCGCGACCTGCATCACCTCGCATGGGTCTGGCGGCACCATGCGAAAATCGAGCGCGCCCTCCGGCAAGGTGACCCGGAGAGGGCCGCCTACTGGATGCGCGCCCATATCGTCCGCAGCCTCACCGATGCGCTCGCAGCCTTTGACCAAGCGGCCGCAAAAGCCGCAGATGCCCACGATCCCGTGAACGACGCCCTCGCCGAACTCAGCGATCGTTTCGCCTGATTTCCCCTTCCCCGTCCCGTCTTTCTCTTTTTTTTAAAGGTGCCCCCCCTTGACAGGGAGCCCTGTTTTTCATTATTTTACCGGTATACAGGCATACGTCAATCGGTATTCAGCATACAAAACAAAAGACAGGAGCAGACGATGAATGACGGATTCGGCGGAATTCTGAAGGCATGCGTCGTTCGACGCTTTGCGCGGCTGTGCGCGCAGATTGCGATCACAGGCGGCCTCTTAACGGCGGGCGCGGCAAGCGCCGAGCCGGCGCTCTCCTTTGTGCGCGACACGCCCTACTGTTACGTGTCCACCACGGGACGCGTCAGCACAACGGCGTTCACGGTGGAACTCTGGTTCAAACAGACGTCATTTGACAGCGAGAACCAACTCTTCACCCAAGACAACAACGGCGGTACCGGACGCATCTTCCTCTATACCCGAAACGGGAAACCCTATTTTCAGGTCTCCGGCAACGGACTGACGGGCAACACCAACCTGACGGCCTCAACGTGGTATCACTTCGCGTGCGTTCGCGACGCCTCCGGCTACGGCACGGTCTACATCGACGGCCAAGCCGTTACCGTGCCGACGTATCTCAACACGGATGCAGCCCCGTCCGTGACCGTCACCATCGGACTTCTGCTCCGTTCAAAAAGCGGGTTCAGGGGCGATATCAGCGACGTGCGCATCTGGAACACCGCACGAAGCCAGACGGAAATCCGAGAAGCCATGCGGCAACGCCTGACAGGAATAGAGACCGGACTCGCCCATTACTGGCCGTTCGGCGAAGGCGGCGGATCGACCGTCTATGACCGTTCCGGAAAAGCCGACGGTACAATCAGCGGCGCAACCTGGGGCTATAGCGCCGATCTGCCCCTCTCAGACCCAAGCGGATCATGGCTTTCCTCATCCGGAGGCGATTGGTCTGACACGGCTAACTGGCTGAGCGGAACTCCCGCTCAAGGCGTCAATGTCGCCGCCTTTTTCACAAACGCGCCTCCAACAACAATCACCGTCAACAATGATCTGACCGCCCTCACGCTCCATAAGCTCACCGTCAGCGGCACCAACGGGATCACGTTCACGGGGAACGCGCTGACGTTCACAAACCTGTTTCTTGCGTCTCAAATCGCAACCACCTGCGGCAGCCACAGGATCGCGTTGCCGATTCAAACCTCGGGACAGAAGCTATTCATTGAAACCGCAACGCCTGGCGCGTTGACTTTTTCGGGTGTCATCGACGGTTCCGGCAGCGTCGCCGTCAATCCGGCAAACAGCAACGGCGGAAGCGTGGCGTTCACCGGCGCGAACACCTACAGCGGTTTCACCGCAGTCGGTTGCGGCACGCTCAGCGTGGCGACGCTGGACGACGGCGGCGCCGCTTCCGCCATCGGCGCCTCATCCGCCGATCCGGCCAATCTGGTGATCGGCCCCGGCACCCTCCACTACACCGGCGCCTCCGCCGTGACCGACCGGGGCTTTACCGTAAACGCCGGATCCCGCAAAGCAGCCGTCCTGCGTCTCGACAACGATCTCACGCTCATCGGCCCCATCACCAACATCACCGGCGCCCTCATCAAAACCGGTCCGGGCACGTTCACCTACGCCGCCCCCGTCGCGTCTCTGATCGGACGTCAGCAGTCGGCCGGCATCACCACCCAAGTGCCCTACCCCGCCAACGGCGATTCGCCGGCCAACGGCTTTGGCTGTTTCACGGTTGCCGGCGGCAAGGTCGTCCTCGGCGCAGACCCGGCGCAGACCAACCTGTTCAGCGAAGAGGTCACGGTCGGCGCGTACACCACTGACCAGCCCGGACAAGAGGTTTCCGCCGAACTGGAAATCGTCGGCGGATACGCACGCTTCAACACCTATTTCGACATCGGCTACTACAACGGCAACACCGTCACCGCACCGACTCCGCTCCGACCCGCGGTGACCGTCTCGGGCGGATTGATCGACGCCGCCGGTCTGATCATGGCCTTCGGCTACCAGACCAACCAGAACACGCATGCCATCCTGAACATCGCCGGCGGCACGCTGACGGTGACCGGCGATTTCCGTTTCGGCGACCAGACCGGGAGCGGCATGCAGGCCACGATCAACGTCACCTCCGGCGCGCTCATCCACACCTCCGCAACCGTCGGATTGGGAAGCAGCCGGGGCGGCAACAACACGCTGAACCTCTACGGCGGACTGATCGACGAATACGCAGACCTCAAAATGGGCGCGAACGGCAGCGCCTCCCGCGTCAGCCTCAACGGCGGTCTTCTGCGCGTGCGCACCATCACCGGCAGCACCGGCCATGAATATCTCACCTTCAACGGGGGCATTCTCCAGCCCCGCACCCCCGGCCAGACGATGGCGGACGACCTCCTCTCGACCGTCGTCTCCACAAACGGCGCCATCATCGACACCTCTCTCGCCGCCTACACCATCGCACAGAAACTCACGCACGATCCCGCGCTCGGCGCAACACCCGACGGCGGCCTCGTCAAAACCGGTGCCCATGCGCTCACACTGGCGTTCACAAATGCCACCTACACCGGCACCACGCGCGTCTCGGAAGGCACTCTGCGCGTCACGGGCACCCTGCCGCCGAACAATACCGTCGCCATCGAAAGCGATGGTGAATTCATTCCCGGCGGCAACGCCACGCAAACCTTTGCCGTTGCGGCCCTCGACCTCGTCTCCGGAGCAACGCTTGGCTTTACGTTCAAGGCGGATGGTTCCTCCAACGATCGCCTCAGCCTCACCTCCGTCCCCGCATCGTTCGGGACAACCCACATTGCCCTCTATCGTAATGACACGTCGGTTTTGCCCTTCTCCGTCAACGGCACCTACACGCTCATAACCTATTCGGGAGCAGATCCCGACGTCGCGGGCCTCACCTGCGCCGCCCCCGCCCCCGGAAAATCCTATGTTTTCGCGGCCGAAGCGGGCGCGGTCACCGTTACCGTCGGCAACGGCGACGCGGTCTGGAACACGGATGCGAACGGCACATGGTCGACCGCCGCCAACTGGACAACCGCCCCCGCAGCCGGTGGCCCAGCACGTTTCGACGAGGTCATCACCGCTTCCCGTACCATCACGACGGCGGGTCAGACGGCGGGAGGTCTTTCCTTTAACAACGCCAACGCGTACACCCTCAACGGCAGCGGCCTGAACCTGAGCGGCGACGCGACCATCGCCGTCGAACGAGGCGCGCATACGATCGCCGCGCCGCTCACGTTTGCGGATAACGCCGCCATCGCGCTCAGCCCAGACGCCTCTTTAACGTTGGGCAGTCTCGTCGCCATCTCGCTCACCGCACAGGGCAACGGCACGCTGAACCTCAATGCGGCTCCCGCCCTCGATACGCTGACGCTCGACGTGAACGCGCTCGGCCTGGGAGGATCTTTCTCGGTCACGCCGCCCATCTCCTTAGCTCGCACGGTCACCGTTTCACCCGCCACCGGCGCCGCCGTCGCCCTAACCGGCCCGATCTCCGGCAACGGCGGACTCATCAAATCCGGTTCCAGCATCCTAACGCTCGGCACGGCCAACACATACGCAGGCATCACAACCGTGAAGGGCGGCACCTTGCGTGTCCCCGCGATAGCGGACGGAGGCGCGACCAGTTCTATCGGCCGGTCCTCCTACGCCTCCGCAAACCTCAACCTCAGCGGCGGAACGTTCCACTATACCGGTCCTTCAGCCAGCGTTGATCGCGGTCTCACCGTCAACCCCGGCAGCAACAAAGCCGCGCTCCTGTGCCTTGACAACGATCTCACGGTGTCCGGCTGGATCAACAACACCGGAGGTGCCCTTATCAAGACCGGCCCCGGCACACTCCGCTATACGCACGCGAACAAGGCCTCCACCATCGGCGCGAATCAAAGCAGTTCCATGGGCACCCAGACCGCATATCCCGCCAACGGCGATGCGCCGCTGACTGGCTTCGGCTGCTTCACCGTCACCGATGGTAAAGCCATTTTCGGCGCCCCCGGCCAGACCAACTATTTCTACGGCGAGACCACCATCGGGGCCTACACCACCGGCCAAGCCGGACAGGAGACAACCGGTGAACTTGAATTCATCGACGGCCATTCCGTTTTCAGTTCATCCCTCGATATCGGCTACTACAACGGGACGACCCTCACAGCGCCAGTCCCGCTTCAGCCCACCGTCACCGTCTCCGGCGGCACCGTCAACGCGGTCGGTATCATTATGGCCTTCGGCTATAACAATTTCGGTTCCGCTTACCCCAATACCCACGGCATTTTGAACATCGCCGGCGGCACGCTGACGGTGACCGGCGATTTCCGTTTCGGCGACCAGACCGGGAGCGGCATGCAGGCCACGATCAACGTCACCTCCGGCGCGCTCATCCACACCTCCGCAACCGTCGGATTGGGAAGCAGCCGGGGCGGCAACAACACGCTGAACCTCTACGGCGGACTGATCGACGAATACGCAGACCTCAAAATGGGCGCGAACGGCAGCACCTCCCGCGTCAATCTCAACGGAGGCATTCTGCGCGTCCGCACCGTCACCGGCAGCACCGGCCATGAATATCTCACCTTCAACGGGGGCATTCTCCAACCCCGCATCCCCGGCCAGACGATGGCGGACGACCTGCTCTCGGCCGTCGTCTCCACAAACGGCGCCGTCATCGACACCTCGCTTGCCGCCTACACCATCGCGCAGAAACTGGCGCACGACCCGGTCCTCGGTATCAGCGTCGACGGCGGTCTCGTCAAACTCGGAAGCAACACGCTTAGCCTGACCAGCACCGGCAACACCTTCGACGGACCCGTCGCGGTCAACAGCGGCCTGCTCCGCGCCCGCCTCGGCGGAACCAATGCTCTCTCCGTCACCGCTGACGCAACCTTTGACGCGCTCGGCGAACGCTGCACCGTTGACGATCTCACCGGTGAAGGCCTGCTCACCAACGGCGTGATCGCTGTGACCGGCACACTCGATGCCGGCACCAACAACGCGCCTGCAGGAGCCGCGATGGCCGTACAGAACCTGAGCCTCGCGGGTGGATCGACCCTCGCTTGCGACTGGACGACCAACGCCCTGGGGCAAGTCACCAACGACTTCGTCGCGGTCTCAAACATACTCGCTTCGGAGGGTCCCGGTTTCCTGGACCTCGGCCGTACCGAGACAAATGCGATCACCGTTCCCTTCAGCGCCACCATCATGTCGTACAGGACCTTCCAGGGCACCTTCACCGGCTGGAAAGCCGTCAACACCGGCCTGCCCGAAAACAAAGCGTTCGCCACAGTCGTCACCGCCGCTGATGGATTCGTCACCCTCGAAATCCGTTACGGCGGCACCATAATCCTGACACACTAACCGCTAACCGGGGGGTTGCTCTGACACGCGTGTCCGGGGTAACCCCGTTCGCTACCCACATAAAATCATGCGACTCTTTTTTTCATTTTTGCCGCTGCTTCTGTCTGCGGCGACGCTGTCGGCCGAAACACTGCCCAACGGCATCCGCCTGCCGGCGGTCTGGCCTCCGCGTGAGGGAGATCCTCGCAGCAGCGAGCCCATGGCCGTCCCCTATCTCAGCGCACCGCCCAAAGTCATCCGTATCGACGTCGGACGCCAGCTCTTCGTAGACGACTTCTTGGTTGAACAGACCGACCTCACACGCGTCTTTCACACCGCTCAAAAATACGAGGGCAACCCCGTGTTCAAGCCCGAGACGCCTCTCGAACGCAAGCAAGGCGTCTGCTACCTCGGTCATGGCGGCGTCTTTTACGATCCCGCCGACCGGCTCGTCAAAATGTGGTACAGCGCCGGCGATCTGGACGGCGCGCTCGCCTTTGCCACCAGCCGCGACGGCTTTCACTGGAGCC
>CAZTDL010000235.1:0-6785 GCA_964612775.1 uncultured Lentisphaeraceae bacterium | reverse complement strand
GTCACGATAGACCCCCGGGCGCATCCTATCTCTCGGGAACTGGTATAGTACTCGTTCATCTAACGGGTTTGTACTCTGGAGGTTTATGATGAGAAGTTTTTTGAAATATGCGTTTTATGTCCTTGTTGCGTCGGTCTGTCGTGCGGGTGTGCCGCAGAAGATGAACTACCAAGGCTACCTGACCAGTAGCGGAGGGACACCCGTTGCCGGCACGAAAACCATCACCTTCCGAATTTATGACCAGCCCTCCTCGGGTTCCAGTCTATGGACGGAGACTCAGAGCGGGGTTTCGATCGCGAACGGCCTGTTCGACGTGATGCTCGGCGCGATTGTTCCGCTCAGCACGGTATCCGCCAATAAGTGGCGCGATACGCTTTATTTGGGCGTGACCATCGAAGGCGACACGGAGCTGTTGCCGAGAGAGTTGTTGGTTAGTTCGGCGTATGCCCTTTCGGCCTCCCGTGTGGTATATGACAATGTGGTGACCGTCGCGCTGTCCGGAGGCGACGCGACCAACACGTACCAAGCTCTTCAGTCGATCGGATCCATGTCGCCCACTCCGTCGGTTTCCACCCCTTGGCTGATCGAATACAAGGCGGGTACGATCAATGAGCCTAACGCGCTGACTATTCCCGACTGCGTTTCCCTGAAAGGGTGCGGCGAGACAGCCACGGTACTCAACTTTGCGACAAACATGGACATCTCTCTTGGCAGTTACTGCACCGTTTCGGATTTGAGCGTTTTGTTTTTTGGATCGAGCGGCAGAATAACGATCGCTTCTGCGCAGCAGACGCGTGTGCACAATTGCACCTTCGATCTGGATCAAGCGAGTCCCTATGGGCTGAGTTTACAGAGCAGCTCCGATTGCGTCTTATCGGGCAACACGGTTATCCAGCGTACATCCGGGGGCTATACCGTCTACCTGCAAAACGCCATCGGCCTGCAATTCGATCATAATGTCGTGGACACGTCGCGCGTTGCCAGCGGAAGTCCGATTGCCATATATGCCGCCAACGTGACCGGGTGCGTGGTTCGGGATAACACGATCAAGTATGACGGCAGCAATGCTTCCGCCTATGGCATTAAGATCAATAACAATCTGAATAGCTCGCGCGTGACGGGAAATATCTTTTTGGGCGGGGTGACCACCCCGCAGGCTCAGGACATCTTTAATACGACCACAGGAGCCTATCCGGTGCGGCCGACCCATACGGGGCCTTACGGAATCAACAACCAAGGCAGCGGTGGAAGCGCGTTGCCGAACTTTTAAGGCGGAGGGGAAACGGTCATGCTTGGATATCGGCAGAAGTTCTTTGCTTGGACGGCGCTGGCCTTTTGTGCGGCGAGCGCCGCGCGCGGGGCGTCCTCTTCTGCGTCTTACGTATTGTCTGCAAGTGTTCGGGGTTCTGCCGGTGCCGTCTCCGTTTCGACATCGAAGAGGATGCTCTCGGCTGCAGGGCAGTCGGGCGTGGGCACGTTCTCTTCCTCCGCATATGTGCTTAAGCTGGGGTTTATTCGGGAGGCGGTGGCTGTGAATCCGACCACGCAATACTATACACCCTGGCCATCCAAACACGGCACGGGATGGCCGTTCCGGCGGCGGGTATCTATACAAATTTCTATGGAACGATGCTGGCGAATCGGGTCGTCGTTCCCATGCACGCCGGCGGAACGCAGTTGGTTTGTCGAGGCTGGACGATGACCGGAAACGGGCCGCTCAGCGGCAGCGCGACAAACATGATGATGACGGTCACCAACAACGCCGTGCTGACGTGGGAGTGGGGCACCAACTTCTGGCTGGACACCTCTGCCGACATGAACGGAACGGTCAGCGTTTCGGACGGCTGGGTGGCGTCGGGCGTCACGACGCAAATCTGGGGCGTTGCGCTCCAGTATTACGCGTTTACGAACTGGACGGGCAGCGTGTCGGGCGCGGATATATATGCCAACCCGCTCACGCTTGCGATGAGCGGCCCCATGACGGTTACGGCCAACTTCGCCGCTTTGTCGACAGCCAACGGGACACCCTATTGGTGGCTTGCGCGCTATGGCCTTGCGACTAATGAAACGGGCGACGAGTATGAGGACGGTGATGGGTTACACGCCTGGCAGGAATATATCGCAGGGACGGATCCGACCAACGCCGCTTCGTCGTTGAAGATCCTTTCGTTTGATCTATCGGATGCGTCGCGCACGATAACGCTGCAGTGGGGCTCTGTGTCCGGCCGGGTATACGCGGTAGAATATGCGACTAACCTGCTGCCCGCCGCGTTCGACATCAGAACGTCCGACATTCCGTCGACGCCATCGATCAACATCTGGACGGGAACCATGCCCTCTAACACTTTCCCGCTGTTCTACAGAATCACAGTACGTAAAGAACCATGACGCAACGATGACGACTCCTTTTCCTTAATCCGCCTTGTTTCGACCAACACCTTGGCGAGCGTCGTGACCGCCATAGAAAGGGAACAGTAGGGGCGCACAGCTAGTCTTTCCCTTGAGGTCCGTCCCACGGTTCAAACCGGCGACCCGGAATCCGACGAGCAAATGAACGGCCGAATTGGAGGGACGCGTCATCCGGTTATCTGACGAAAAAGACGGTTCCCGTGGAAGGAATCAGCCGAATAAGCGTTCCCGTCACTTTGACCATCCAGGTCTTTGGCAGATTCGTTGTGGCGAACGCTCCCATGATGTTCCCGGTGGCGGTAAGAATCGTGTGCGTCCGCGTGTTATCCAAGAACTCGATACCCACAACATTCAGCATTGTCTGGTTAAGCTGGAGATCGCCATCCACCTCAATCTGGTCATACACGCCGGTTTGAGACACCTGAATAGTCACTTTGCCGTCCAGCACCAAATTCCCGTTTTGGAAAGAACCGCTTCCAGAGAGGCTGTGAATGGTCTGGCTCGTTCCCCCAAGATCTACCGCCACAGCATTCGTAAGAATCACATGGCCGGCTTGTGAAAAGACCGCGTCCGAAACCGTCAGACCTTCTTCGGTCAGCCACTTGGCTGTGAGATAGGCTTCGACGTTACGGACCTCCTCCTCTGTGAGCAGATGATCATACGCCAGCACTTCGCCGATGTCGCCATAGTAACAACGGTTGAGAAAAGTAACGTATCCGCCAAAGACGTTTTGCGTCGACGTTTTGGGCGTTGAAATTTGACCGCAGAACACGAACGGGGTGGCGAGAGGGACGCTCTTCGTTACCACACCGTTAGCCCTGTATACGCCGTCCATAAAAATGTCGGCTAAGCTCCCCCCATCGAACCAAGACATTGGGGAGGCCGTAACGCCCAGCCGTAGCCCGCTATCTGCGTTCAGCGTCACGCCCCAGAGGCCGCCCAAATACCGGTACTCCGTGGCCGACGTGACGATAAAGAGCGTCTGCACCGTACACGATGCGGCTGTTGATATCCAGTTTGAACCGTAAAAGCGGATCACGTTTTTCCCGTGGATGGCATCGGTGATATAGTCCGGTTCAACATATATCCGATTTGACGGCTGCTTGAAGGCGACCCCGTTGCCCGAGGCCGAAGTCCAGTTCGTCACATGATTATTCGCATCCACACGCACCGTATCGGTTGCCGAAGCGTCCATCCAGTACGAAAGCCCCGTCTGAAGCGGTATTATGCGATATGGGGCAAGTCTAACGGTCCCGCCGTCTAACACGACATCATTTGTCGATGTGATCCGGACGGTAAGGTCCACAGTGGAGGAACCGGTTTTCACCAATTTGATGTTTCCGGCGATCACACCTTTGAAAGACGATTCACCGGTCACCGTTAACGTCACCGAGGTGTCGCTGCTGTTCGTGATCATTCCTTCCCCGGAGAGCGAAGCCAGCGTCTGGCTGACGCCGCTCAGATCCAGCACGGCGCGGTTCTCCATATGAAGCGCAGTGGTCGCAGGCAAAATGTTTTCCTCGAGCGTGGTATCGTGCAGACGGGTCCCCAACCATTTTGTCGCCAGATAGTCTTCAATCAGCTGACGTTCACTCAGGGAAAGGATCCGGTCATAGGCAAGGACCTCACCGATATACCCTTTATACGAACGCTTCTGCGCAGCCAAATAGAAGTAGTTCCCCAGCGCGACGTTACAGGTCTTTCCTGCGCTCCTCTGTGCGAACAGAATCTGCGGTTTATTTTGCTCAAAAGTGTTTTTGGCGACGCCGTCGATGAAGTAGGTCGACCGGTCATTAAAGAAATATGTGAGCTTATTGGTATTGTTCTGCCAACCGGTGAGGGATCCCATACGGATGCCAAAGTCAGCGTTGTCAGCTCCCCAGACTCCATCCATCGTCTCGTATCCTGTGGGCATATTGACGATAAAGAGCGTTTTTTGCGACAGCGAGACCGTTGACGCGATCCGGTTGGTATTGCCCGCGAAATAAACCGCAGGCTTGCCGTTGATCGCGTTTTGCACATACTCAGGCAGGGGACGGTCGGCTGTCTTCTTAAAACGAACCGCTGCTGCCGAAGAGTCCGTCCAATTCGTCACCGTCTGGCTCGCATCCGTCAGGACTTTGGTCGCATCCGCAGCGTCCAGCCAATAGGACAACCCGGTTTCAGGCGGAAGGGTTAATCCAGCTTGCAGTTTCAGTGTTCCTTCTCGGATCACCGTTGCCCCGGAATAACTTTGCGGCGTAGTTAAGGTCAGCATTCCCGTACCGACCTTTGTGAGCCCCAAAACCGACTCCCCATCCGTCAGATGTCCCAAAAACACAGAACTTGTTCCACAACTTCCGATCTCAAGCGCCTTGGGATTCACAGGCCCCGCCGCAGCCGATATCTCGCCCGATCCCGCCAGCGCCCCAAACCAGGTGTTCGAACCGTTCACCGCTACAGAAGAAGAGCCGATATCAAAGGAGGTGAGTGTGACAGCGTCGCCCGCAAAAATGATTTTTCCGTCGCCTTTTTGGATATACGCGCCTGAACCGCCGAAATTGTTGGTCACAAGCAGTGTGGAAGTCGTGTTGAAATAGACGGTTGCATTATTCGTCACATCGCCTTGACCAAAGGTGCCCGCCGGGCCCAAGGATAAGACACCCGACTGTACAATCGTTTTCCCGACATAGGTATTTGTGGCCTTCAAATAGAGGGTGCCGTCGCTGTCCCATGCGCTGAAAAAGAGACTGCCATCTCCGTCGACCCTTCGATTGAAAGTGATCGCCTTCGTGCCGGCCACGGCCACGATTCCGGCGTCGTCCATCAGCGTGATCATGTTGTCAAACGTCGGGTTGTTGCCCGACGAACAGAAAGCGCCCGCACCGTGCGAGCCGCCCACCCCGACCACCCCGAATCCTGCCAAATGGAGCCGGTTTGTGATGCCGGTCACCGATCCGTTCTGGAGTTGGCCGCTTCTGTCGTGGCTCCCATACACATAGATGTCTCCTGAACCGAACGACTGAGGATTCATCATGGCGACCCGTCCGCCCATGATTCGCGTACCGCCTGCATAGGTGTTCGTGCCGCCAACACAGATCCACGCCAAATCATTTCCGTTGCGGGCAGCGAAAGTCACGCCGTTCTGTCCTGTCAACGTGCTCATGATACTTGCGGACTGATAATTCTCAGATGCTCCTGCGACCCAAATCACGCCCTCTGAGCCACCAAAGTCGATCAAGCCTCCCGTGATCAACGGTCCTGCCGCGTCGTTGCCCTGCGCGTTAAGAATGATGCCCGCAGGTGTCGAGCCATCGCCGATCGTCAGCGTTTTCCCCTCGCCGATCATCAGCGTTTGCGGGTCATTCAGTCGCAACGCATGAACATGCGTATCGTCCGCAACCATTGTGTTCGTGGTCACATTGGCGATTGAGGCGTTGCCTCCGCCCATGCCGTCCGTATAGGTTGCCGGCATAAAGCCGTTTGCGGCATCATACGTGACGAAGTGGAAGGGCGCATTGACACCGGACGGGTCACAAGCGATCACGGAGGGTGCCGCCATTCCGTTGGTGACAAGCGGCAAATTGCCGTTGACGAGTAGTTTCTCCGTCGCGCCCAGTGCGGCGATCCCCGCGGCGGGTGCGATCACCAGCACACCTCGGTTCGTGCGGACAAAGCCATCGCCCGCGCCCCCGAGTGTCAGCGTCGCGCTGACGCCGTTCCCTTTGTTGGGCTGTACCCAGCAAGTCGCCGGCCCGTAGGCGAAATAGGCCGAGGCGTTTGTGGCGCCGAACGCCACGCCCGCCTGTCCGCTGCTCAGAGCCGGAGCAAACACCAAGCCCCCTCCGTTCAAGAGAAGCGTGCCGCCCGTTACAGCCTCAGTCTGATTACTCGAAACCAAGAGGGTACCTTCATCGACCGAGACGACGCTAAAACCCGTGAAGGTGCTGTTCTTCAGTTCAATCTGGCCAACGCCGCATTTACGGAGAACACCTTCCCCGCTAAGGGACATGTTTAACCGTATTCCCGATACAGCCGCATTGAGAAACGGTGCGTTCGTCAGCGTGATCGGATATCCGTAGAGATTTCCAATGCCTGCATTGAAATGAATCCCTCGTAATGTCAGACCCGATATATTCTGATTCAAAGTACCTGAACGCAGCAGGGTCGCGACGCCCCCGCCTTGCGCGATTTCACCCTTTCGCCAATCTGAAGTGCTGCCCCAATTTCCGGTTTTGTTAAGATAGATCATCGTGCCGTCTTCGGCCATGGCGACCGCCACACAAAGAAGAGAGATGATAGCTGTGGCAAATCGCATGAACGGACGTTTATAGAACTCGTCTTGACGAACCGAGTTCATTGGCTTAAGCATTGTCATGGTTTTCTCCTTCGTTCGC
>CAZTDL010000234.1:0-6825 GCA_964612775.1 uncultured Lentisphaeraceae bacterium | reverse complement strand
TTCCAAAAATCCCCGTTTTTCAAAAAGCGTGCGTTTTATTTTGCACTTCGCCCGCTAAATTTGCCCTTGCGTTCTTTTGACAGATTTGAGATGGTTTAAACATACACTCCAGTAAGGAACATCGCAAGGGTGATGTCCGCTGGAGGAGATAAACAATAAGGCGGCCCGCTGTGAGCTGCTAAGAGAATTGGAATGATTTGCCATGAGTGAAACACCAGTGTCAAACGTCCGAAATTTCGTGATTCTCGGACATAGCGGAAGCGGAAAGACGACCCTCACCGATGCTCTAGCCTTCAAGCTGGGCCTGAATGACAGAATGGGGTTAGTCTCAAATGGGTCCAGCATTTCAGACACGTCGGAGGAAGAAAAAAACCGCAAGATCACAATCTTCGCGAACAGTTTCACGTCCAACTATAAACTGGGGGAGAGCGAGTACAGGCTGGTGTTTACCGATGCGCCAGGTTGCATGGATTTTTACGGGCAGATTATCGGTGCCCTCCATGCCGCCGAATTCGCGATCATCACGGTTGACGCCACGGCCGGAGTTCAGGTCGGCACACGTCGCGCGTGGAAAGCATGTAAAACGGAAGGGCTCTCCACCATCGCCTTCGTCGTTACAGGACTCGACAAAGAAAACGCCAATTTCAGCAAGACGATCGAATCGATACGTTCCGCTTTCGGAAAAAATTGCGTCCCCATTACGGTGCCTCTTCGCTCCGATGCCATTGGCAACCTTCTGGACGCCACGGATCTGTCCCCTGAGCTTGAGACGATTAGAGAGTGCCTGGCCGAGGCTGCCGCCGAGACCGACGAGGTACTGATGGAAAAGTACTTTGCCGACGGCACGCTCTCCGCGCCAGAGACGAGAAAGGGGTTGACACAAGGCATCATGGCTGGCGACGTGCATCCCATTTACTCGGTGATGTCGTTGAAAGGTCCTGGAATCAGCGAACTCCTCGACAGCATTTGCCGGCTAATGCCCGGCGCGGATGTCCGCGTCTATAAGGATACGGAAGGCAAGGATATCGCCACAGACCCGAACGGTCCTGTGGTTGCGCAGGTCTGGCGGACGGCGTTCGATGCCTTTCTCGGCCAGCTCAGTTATATCCGCGTAATCAGCGGTACGGTTACCCCCGGCATGACTTTGAACAATTTGTCGACCGACACCAAGGAGACAATTCCCGCCTTGCTGCAGGTCATCGGCAAAAAACAGACACCCATGGCCAAAGCCGGCCCCGGAGACATTGTGGCCGTTCCCAAGCTTAAAAACACCAAAACAGGGCATTCTCTGGTAACGGTTGGCACAACGGTCCGCTTACCCGAAATCGCATTTCCGCCGCCTGTGATGTATATGGCTCTCGCCGCCAAAACCCAAGCGGATGACGATAAACTGTCCACCGCCATTCATCGCCTACTCGATTGCGATCCGACGTTGCAGTACACAAAGGATGTGGAAACCAAACAGGTCATTTTAAAAGGCCTTGGCGATGTCCACATCGATGTGGCGGTCAACCTGATGAAGTCGCAGACCAACGTCAGCGTCGAGCTTTCGACCCCCAAAGTGCCCTATCGCGAAACGGTGACAGCGCTCGGTGACGGACATTACCGGCACAAGAAACAGTCTGGCGGACGCGGTCAGTTCGGCGAAGTCTACCTGCGCGTTTTCCCGCGTCGCGAAGGCGATCAAGGCGAGTGGTTCGTCGATAAGACTGTCGGCGGCTCCATCCCCGGAAACTTTATGCCAGCGGTATTGAAAGGCGTTCACGAAGGCATGCTGGCCGGTTCGGTGGCGGGATATCCTGTGCAGAATATCAATGTCGAGGTCTACGATGGTTCCTATCATGATGTCGACTCATCCGAAATCGCTTTCAAGATCGCGGGCTCGCGGGCTCTGCGCGAGGGCATGGCCAAGGCGAAACCGGTCCTGCTTGAGCCGATCATGCGTCTTGTGATCACGATTCCTGAAACGCTGATGGGTGCGATCAGTGGCGACATGCCCCATAAGCGCGGGCGCGTACTGGGAATGGAGGCGGCGGACGACGGCATTCAGATCATCACGGCTGAAGCGCCTCTTGCGGAACTGTTCAAGTACGCGGCCGAGTTGCGTTCATTGACCGGTGGGCAAGGCTCCTGCACGATCGATTTTGATCGGTATGATGTCGTCCCCGCGAACGTCGCTCAGAAAATCATCGCAGAGGCGGCCAAGAATAAAAAGGAAGAGGTGGAGGATTAGTTCCTTCCGCGCAAAAAACGGGACATCCCATCCATTGGGATGCCCCGTTTTTTATTAGATGCCATGGCTGAACAGATAGGCCCAATTCAAAAGGGCAAGTCCGGCAAAAATGACGATACACACGCGCCGTTCTCTCGATGTTAACCGAACACGCACGCGCTGCCGTAAGAGAAACAGGCAAAAGGTGTGGACAGAAAACGCCAGCCCAAGCAGCACACTGACGAGAACAGCCAACGGCTGCAGGCGAAGAGCATCAGACACATGAAACGAAAGCAGCAGCGCGATCGAACGCGTACTGCCGCATGTCAAACAAGGCATCCCCGTGAGCCGATGAAAAAGACAAACCGACACCCCGCAGGCATGTAAAACAGCGACACAGAATCCGATCAGAAGAACGGCACCCATGACCGCCATCCATCGCCGAAGATCGGCCGGACACCGTTCGCGCCGCTCGAACCGCATGTTTCATTCTCCTTAACAGCCCGCCACGCGACGGTATGCTTTCCGGATGCGACATGATCGAAAACGAAACGTCCGTTTTCCACCTTGGCCGACTGCGTCTTGCCATCCAGAAACACGATTGCGCCGTCCAGTTGCGGCAACTCAATCCGCGCGGTCGTATTGACAGGCAGATCGACTTTCAGCGAGTACGATTTCTTTGGCGAGTGACGGACGCCGATAGAAACGGTCCCGCGAATGGTCGGCACGTAGCCTTCGATCGCTTCCAACGTCCCGATCTGCGGACGGATCAAGATGCGTCCGAAGCCTGGCTCAAGCGGACGAACGCCCATGACATAGCGGGGCAAAATATTGGCGGGAGCCGCACCCCACGCGTGATTCCAGTCCAAATTCGGCTTATACAGGCCGTCCCAAGCCTCCAGCGTGACGGTCGAGCCAGAGTTCATCATATTGACCCACCCGCGCCTGTCGCTGCGCGTCATCAATCTGATCGCATCGTCATCCATCCCCGCCGCGAAAAGCGCCTCCAGAAGATACTGCGCGCCATAGACGCTACAGGCCATGCCGCGCGACTTCACAAAGGCCGCAACGCGCGGCCGTTCGGCCTCGGGCACAAGCCCGAATGCCAAGGGCAACATGTTCGCGTGCAAAGACGCATGCGTGGCGCCTTCACCGTCCACATAGCACCCGCGCTCTTTGTTAAAAAACAAATTGTGAAATGACACGGCAACCCGTTCCGCCTTCGCACGGTAAGCCTCAGCCTCAACCGCATTGCCCAACGCATCGGCCATGTCGGCCATTTGACGGAGGTTTAATCCATAAAAAGCGTTGACCACCGCGTTAACGGGCTTGAACTCGAAGCCGTCCCGTTCGCCGACCGGCCAATCGGTAATGTCGCGGAGACCGCTGTCCATCGGCGCGTCCGGCCCTCCCGTCACGAGCAACCCATCCTTTTCACGCGCACAAAATTCCAACGTTTTTTTTGCTTTCAGCGCGCTATAGCAACGGACCAACGATTCCGTGTTGCCGGTATACATCCAGTCGGTCCACGCCATCATCACCGAATGCTGCTTCCATTCGGTCGGCCACGTGGGGTTCTCCATCAGATATTCATGGCTGTAACGAGCCAACGTGAATTCGCGGTCGGTACAATAATGACAAAGCTGATTGATATAGGCATCGGCCTCGTAAGGGATACGCTCACGGTCACCGTCCACGTAAACACCCGCAAAGGTCGTTGCCTTAATGCTGTACTTGCAAAATTCGAAAAGCTTGTCGAGCACGGCATCGCTCGACACGAACCGCGCGGCTTTCATATCGAACGGATAGTGAACCGCCAGTTGCCGGATATTCTCCTTCGAAACAGGAAAGGGACACTCTTCGACTTCCACATAGCGGAAAGGCATAACCACACCGCACTCTTTGGGCAACAACACGGCCGCACCGCTGGTGTTGCGCTTGTCGGCCTCAAGCGGCACACGATACGTGTTGGGGCTGGTAAGCACGCCGCTCACCCTTTCGAACCTAATTGATCCGCCCGGGTTCTTGTCAACGCTCAGGCCGACGGCCTTTTCACCAAGATAGAGCAGGAAAGGACCGCCATGCGGCATCTCCCGCGACGGCAAGAGTTCAACCCAACCGAACGCCGCTTTTCCGAAATCGACAAACGCATGGCCCTGTGAATTCGTCACCACGCAGACGGGCCGGATCTGTTTCTCAACGGGCGGATAGCGCAGAGCCGAATCGTCACCAAGTTTTTCCGCCGTCTTAAACGAAACGGTTTGCGACCACGGTCCGGGCTTGCCCTTGCAATTCCAAACCCGTACACGCCAACAGATCTCGGCGTTCGTCGGCAACGGTTGTCCCGCATAGACCACATACAGCGACTGTCGAGAATCGACCTTCGCCGTATCCCACAAATCCGGCTTGTCTGCTTTCAAGAACGAGGTTGCGGTTGCGGCCTGTATCTGATACGCCGTCTGAAAATCGCCCGAAACACCGTTTTTAAACATCCAGGAAAACTCGGGTGTCGCATCGGTTACGGCGATCAGCCCAGGCTTCGCCAACAGTTCACACATCGGCGCGTCAGGCGTCAAGGCGCGCGACTCCGCAGCCACCATTATCGCGACACACAACAGAAAACGTTCCAGGCCACCCATATTCAACTCCTCCGCACGACCAAAACAGATGAGCCCGCTTGCCCACCCTTCGTTTGACACGTTTGGATTTTCACACAAACGCCCGCGGGTAACAAGCAGAACGTCTTGCGTTTTGCGTTTAGAGTCAGATCCGGACCGAAGACCGGTTTTTGAGGGCTGCAGAAGCCGCCTGCCCGCCGCGTTTGGCGCAGACAGTCCGTTTATGGGAACAGCGCCATCAGCGCGTCCCCAAACAGTTTCATGCCGCGTTCATCCGGGTGGTTAATGTTGTTGACCAACAGCGTCGTGTATGGCAAACCTTGCCGCCAGAGACGCCCCCAGCGCAGCGAGGCGTCCGCCAGCGCAACGCGATTATTCTCCGCAAAAAGCCGTAATCCTCTCACATAGGGACGAGGATCGTGATCGATGCCGCTCTCCTGCTGAAGCCCCATCCAGTCGGGTCTCGCATAATGAGGCGTGAGGATGATCCACTCTGCCCCTATCCTTCTAAAGTCGGCGAGAATCGAACCGTAGTTCTCCAAAACGGCCGCCTCGTCCATTGAGGCGTCATTGATAAACTCAGAAATAATAAGGTCGGGCTTAAGCGCCAGCACTTTCTCGGCATAGTTTCGAGGACTACCGGGCGGTTCTTTTCGATAGGCCGCGGTTGTGCGTCCGCCCCATCCCTCTGAAAGCATGATGATGCTGGCGTGAGGGAAACGTTCGCGCAGGCGTGACGCGAATTGCTCCTGCCACTTCTGAGCAAAAGGCAGATACAGGCACTCCGTGACGCTGTCCCCCCAAGCGAGTATCCGCACCGGTTTCCCCGTCTGGAGTTTTGAAAGCGTCTTGGGCAACAGTCGTTCAGCCGTCGATGCACCCACCCGTTGCGGCTCGGGAAAAGCCGTCTCCAAAACCGGAAAAAGCATTGCGTCCGAGAGTTGCGCGACACGTCCGGGCACCCAAATATTGCCGATCCGCGTTTCGTCGGCCGTGATTTCAGGCGGACGTGGCGTCGCCACATGAGGCGTGCCTTTGCGCAAAACGAGATTTCCGTCCGGAACCCGCACAATGCTGTCAAGGCGTCGCATGGCATAGCGATAGCTTGCGTAAACGGGTTTGTCTGCCGGAATCGATCCGCCGTCCAGACGACCGAAACCTCCCCAACGCGATTCAAGCTGATAATCCTTATTTAACGCATACGCCTTGGCGGCGGCCCCCATGCCGTCTCGGACAACCAACGACCCCGCCTCCAGCGCATCCGCCACACTGCAGGCTTCAGCTTTCGTTCCGAGCAGCGGCGTTCCTCGTCGCCACACAGGGCCTTGAAACATGGACAACGCGTCATATTTTTCATCGGTCACCGTCACGATATCAGGCGGGGCGACATCGACTACGGCGGAAACCGTACCGCAGGTGACTTTCACCTGCCATAAGCCCGTTCGTTCCATGCGAGGCAACTCGGCGGACATGAGCGTAACAGTCGCGAAAAGACACAGCAAAGATGTGAAGCAAGTTGTCATCGATACCTCCTGTCGGTTTTCCTTAACGTCCACACGTTCCCGCCGCAGGCCGACCCTCCGGCCATTCGATTGCGATGCGGGACAACAACCATGTTTTGCCCTTGTCGCTGTTGCCTTGAAAAAAGAGCCACGTTTTGCCGTCGGCATCGCCGAAGACGCCCGGGTGCCCCGATTCAGAAGCATTCCACTCTCCGGGCTTTCCGTTCGCCAACAGCGGTTCCTTCGAAACACGTGTCCATGTCATGCCGTCTTCACTCACCGCCACGCCGATTTGCTGAGGCTCATTGTTGTATCCGCCCGCGTAGAACATATACAGCCTGTCATCGCGCCGGATCACGGAAGGCGCTTCGATGCATTTCTTTTCCCACGGCTGTTCAGGGCGCAACACCGGACCGGCTTGCAGCTGCGTCCACGCCGCAGGACCAAAATCGGAATCGATGGCGGCAGACGCCACGCCGACCGGCAGTACGGC
>CAZTDL010000233.1:5203-6842 GCA_964612775.1 uncultured Lentisphaeraceae bacterium | reverse complement strand
TCCGGAATCGAAGATGCCGGTGACGGTGAGCCTCTCGGGAAAAAACACCTCATCCTTAGTCACCAAATTCATGGGCGAATACACCAGAATCGCATCGCCCGTCATCACCCCCAACTCGTCGGCCAAGTCGATCCCCACCACCACCGAATCACCCTCAATATTGAACTCCCCTGAAGCCATGCGATCAAGCTTCATCACTTTGCAGGCCCGTTGCGGGTCCGTCCCGATGACGATCGGCGCAACCACGCGGCGCCGATGCTCGACCAACACGCGCGTTTCGAGGCCGGGCGAGGCCGCAATCACGCCCGGTATCATCTCTAATCTTCGGCAGGCTTCCTCTTCATTTTGGATGGCACCGCCGCCCAAAGCCGAAATCGTGATATGAGGCTTAAAATCAAGAATCTTCTCCTTCCACATGTCCCCAAAACCGGTCATCACCGCCCGCACAATGATAATGATCGCGACGCCCAAGACCACGCCGATCACCGAAATGAGGGTGACGACCGAAGTGAAAGATCGCTTCGGCTTCAGGTATTTCAATGCGAGAAAAAGAGAAAACGGCATAGAACGATTTCTTTAACGCGCCCGTTCGTTAAGTGAATGCAGAAAACACAAATGCATTAGTCAGAAAGAGAAACCTTTCTCCAACTAATGCACGCCTGAACGAACGAATAAGCTTCGATTACAGATTTCCCGTATCCACCTTGATGTCTTCGTTATCCATCGAGGTCGCCACAAGTTCATCTTCCACCTGAACGGCCTCCTTACTGGTAGTCGGCAGATAGCGGTAATAGACCATGAGCTGGAGCGCGGCAAGGCAGGTGTCCATCACCGGACGATCACTGAAGGAATCCGCGTTTTCCCACCACCCGATATCGCAATCCTTGCCTTTGTCATCCTTGATCGCATCGCGCTTGATCTGCTGAGCCTTAACGTACCGCGACTTCATCGCCTTATTCCAGTTATCCCAATGCTTGCCGCCCTGATGGAACTTACACTGCGTGGCATAATAGAAATAATATTGTGCGACGGCACTGTAAAACATCTTTTCTTCGGGTGCCACTTGTGCCGCGAGCTTGGCTTTCGCGACAGCGAGAGCGGTCTGCCCCTCCTTAATCTCGTCCTTGCGCACCGCCTTAACCGCATCCGCAAGCACGCCATAACTCGAATAAGTCGGCGTCCACGTCTCGATGATATCCAGCGATTTCTTCACCTCGGATTCGTTAGCGGCGCCAAGCAGCTGCATGCACAAGGTGCCGACACTGGTGAGTCCGCCGGTCCCCGGCCCCGTATATCCGAAACCGCCATTCGGATTTGCGTTACGCTTGAACCCCTTGATTGCGAGCTTCGTCGCCTTCTCAATGCCATCCGCATGTAATTTAGCCAGCTTGGCGGCCTTCAACGCCTGCGCGCACCACCCCATATATGAGGTGTCGTCGCGATACTTGCCGACTTCGCCATGATCCTTGCTGTTGTTGACGCCGGGATCCATCTTATAGGTCCAGCCGCCCGTGGGATGCTGTCCCTTGATGATGGGCACGAGGGCTTTCTCGGCGGCCGCCTTGACATTCGGATTAAGCGTCATGCCGTAGGCTTCGCAGAGCGCGTAGGTCGCGATCGGATGCGCATACTCGTTGCC
>CAZTDL010000233.1:0-5193 GCA_964612775.1 uncultured Lentisphaeraceae bacterium | reverse complement strand
TTTCCCATCCGCGCGCTGACTTTTTAGCAGAAACTCCAAACCCTTCTGGATCGTCGGGCCAAACTCGGCCGACTCCCCGGGTTTTTCACCGTGCGCGAGGTACGTCAAAATCGACAATCCCGTCATCGCCACCTTCTGTGCGGGCCATGAACCGTCAGGCTGTTGCTTTGTCTTAAGCCAGCGCAAGGCACGCAACACCGCGTCTTCGGTCAGGCGGTCGCCGCCGAATTTGGCAAGCTGCGTACCACGCGTGCCCGTGTTGCGGGTGCTGCCATAAATATTCTTAAGGATCATGGGGCTCTTGACCGTCATCACGGCATCAAAAGCCTGAGGCTGCGGGCTCACCTGCTGATTGGGTGTCGGCGTGTCCGCATTTACCGACACGTTCGGATTATTGATGGGGATGTCCATATTCACATCCTCCATCTGTTCCTCGGGCTTTTGCAGGTCTTCGATCTTATCAAGGTCTTTGACTTCTTCCGCTTCCATCACCTGCGTCTCGATAACGCGATCAGCCACCACCGTCCCGCCGCCGACGACCATCAACACCAAAACGCCAAACACAGGCAGCAAAATGGCCGTTACGGGGGCCGCCAAACGCTGCACCTCGATCATCGCCTCTCTGTACTGCCTGGACTGCCGCGGGGCCTTCAACCCGCTCATCATCTTTTTGAGGCGATGGAAGTAATTATCTTCCTTATACATCTCCATGATTTCATCGAGATGCTCATTCACCTCTTCCATATCCAAAGTGCTACTCATGTCGGACTCCTTTCCTTATTACATGCTGAAGATCGACAGGTTCGTCATGCCGTACTTGTTGCACACATCCAACGTCTGAATCAGAAAAGCGTGGGGCGAATCTGATGTGCATTTGATGATCACCATGGCGGTCTTGCTGTACCCGGACAAACGTTCGATCGCCTTGTCCAGCTCGGCCAGCCGCAGCGCACGGCCATTGAAAATGAATCCCTGGGGAGCCACAATGATATTGATCAGATCCTGTTGCTTATCCTTGACCGCATCATCTTGACTCGGCGCGGGACGGGCCGCATCAAGTTTGGACAGGATATCCTCCTGCTTCAGGGTCACCACAAAGAAGATGAGGAGCTGAAACACCACATCGATCATGGGCGTCATATCCAGCTTTGGGCTCTCGCCCTTATTCACATGTCTTTTATACGCCATAACAAAAGCTCCCGACTACTTGCTCTTCTTCGCCTTGTGCTCCTCGACCGCAACAAACGAAAGCTTCCAGATACCGGAAGAGGTACAGATATCCATCACTTTCCGGATCTTCTCGTGCTGCGTACGCCGATCGCCGCGAATCAATACCGGGAATTGGTTGCTGTGCTTGTTGATGCGAGCCCGCAGAATGTCACGCAAGTTGGACTCGCTCAGCGTGGCGTTATGAATCGAGACGCGTCCGCGACGGTCCACCTCGATCTCAAGCGTGGTCGGAGGCATATTATCCGCCGTAATGGTCACGCCGTTCTTGCCGTCTTCCAAGACGATATCCTCGTTGGAATCCTGATTCATCTTCAACGTCACGACGAAAAAAACGATCAGTTGGAACACGACGTCGATCATCGGCGTCATATCCAGTTCGCATTGTGCCGTGTTAAGTTTTGCCATTTTTCCCGGGTCCTGATTGGCGGTGTCGCCCGCAGGTGATGGAACATGTTACCGGACCATAAAACCGATCCGCCGATACGTTCTCGACGTACCGGTCTCAACTGCCCGCCCTGCCGTCCGCGTGACAGGTTCACACTGCGGACGAGGGCGGCGCGCCGCACCATTAATCGTTCACGACCTCGACGTTGCGCAGATCCTTGATCAGCTCCATGGTCATGGCCTGCATGCGCAGGATCAGGCGATTCGCGTTGTTACGGATACTGTAGTAGAACGTGATGGAAGGAATGGCGATGGTCAGACCGCCGGCGGTTGTCCACAGCGCCTGGGCGATTGAAAGCGCCAATGCCGCCACATCCGGGGCACCCGTCGCCAAGGTGGCGAACGCCATGATCATACCTTGAACCGTACCGAGCAAACCCAACATCGGGGCCAAATTCGAGCAGACCGAAATCCATGTCAGGCGCTGCATGATGCGCTCGGTCTCTAAGTCTGCCGCCGCATTAATCGCCTCCTGAATGACGTCAAAACCTTCCTCCACATGAGAGAACCCGGCGGAGAGGATGTTAGCCATCGGCCCCGGATACGACTCGCAAGCGTGCAAGGCCTTCATCACATCGCCTTCAGCCATGCCACCCTTGACCTTTTCGATCAGGGCTTGCGGCATCAGCTTCTGCGGACGGATCAGAATGGAGCAGTCAACGATGAAATAGATAGCCGCCGCGCCGCATCCGAACAAGGCACTCCACAAGAACACGCCCAGCCAACCCGAACCGAACACCACCGCCAGAAAACCGGTGCTGTCTTTGGACTTCTTCGCACCCGCATCCGCCGCCTGAAGTTGACCGGCCGGGGCCGCCGCTGCGGGAGCCGCCGCCGGGGCCGCGTCCTGAGCCATTACAGAGCCAACCGTCAAACCTGCTAACATCACTGCCAACATGACCAGTCTTTTCATCATTAACCTCTTGCTTTGTTTCCCTTGTTCAAGTTAGTTTTGTTGACTAACAAAAATCGTATCGCCCACCCTGCCCGTGCCGCACCGGCACGGGAAAATCGTTTTACTATTTGCGGGCCCACTCGGAAGCGGCGTACTCGCCCTTCAAAAGGGTCCGCATCTGATCCGCACGCGCCGACTGGCCAAGCTTATCGAAGCATTTCGCAGCCTTGTAAAGCGCCTCGGGCTGCACCGTTTTTTCGCTCTTATACAGCGTCACTACGCGAAGATACCCGTCGCGCAACGCACTCTTTGCATTGTCGTTCGTATCGCCGGCCGCCAAAATCACATCACCGCGCATAATCAGCGCGTTCGCCGAGGCCGTACGATCACCGCTCTTTATCGCCTTCGCCATCAGGCCCTCGACTTTGGAGACCCGATCCAGCTTCAACAGCGCCTGCCAGTAGGCCGGAGCCATCTCGCCCAGATAAGCGGCTTCCGGATTGACCGCGATGACTTTCTCGCACACGCGCTGCGCCTTTTCCGGCGCGCCCGCCTTGACATGCGCCTCAGCCAAATAACGCGTGGCGATCTTATCCCACTGCAACATCAGATAGTCCGTCGACAGCTTCTCCAGCACCTGCACCGCAGCCGCCGCATTACCCGACTGGACGTTGGCGATCGCCGCATCCAGTTCCTTCGGACGCGGGATCTGGATATCGCTGATGTTTTCGGGAGCCATTGACAGCTCGATATTGCCGCCTTTCGCTTTAATCCCGTAAGCCTTATCGCGAATGTTCCATTTGATCTCACCCTCGATCTTTCGACCCTCCGGCGTCGTGATGACACCCTCAATCTGGGCCAAAGCCGCGCCTGCGGTGAACATCGTCAAGACCACCGCGACAACTCCCGTATGTGTGCTCATCTTCATGCGTTTGCTCCTTAAAAGTCTCAAAATCCGGTTTCTTAATAAGCTCTCTGCCCGAAAAAACCACTCGCCCGTCTCTGATCACTGCCCGATCTTTGCCTGGTTCAGCCAGTTCTGGACATCCGTTTTATACCGCCCTTCCGGGAAGGTCGACAGGTATTTCTCGCAATCCTCCACCGCATCGCCGAATTTCTTATGGTCGAGCAGCAACGGCAAGCAGTAGAAATAGGCTTTCTCCAACGTCGGGGCCAGATTGACATTGCCCGGATCCATGTTCATGATCATGATCTGGAACGCCACAATCGCTTTGCCGCGCGTCTCAGCCGCCTGTTTCGAAAGGCCCAACTTTTTCTCTGCGTCCAGCTTGCGCAAGAGCACCTCACCGGACGTCAATTCAATCTCGGCCAAATCCTCCGGCTTGGTGCGGTACTTCTTCACCATTTTGAGCGCATCCACCGCCGAGTTAAACAGACGCGTCCGTTCATTATCATCCTTCTCGGTCTTGCCTTCTTCGCTCGCCACTTCGACCAGCAACAGATTGGCATCGACAACCACCTGCAATTTCGACAGCTCTTTGTCCTTAACGAACGCGTCAAGCGCCTTCAGCGCCTCGCCGAATTTTTTCTGCCCCGTAAGGCAGCGTGCGCGTCCGAGTTTGGCCACCGCCGTCTGCCCGATATCCTTGACCATTCCGAGCACTTTATCGTAGGCCTGAAGCGCCATATCGTATTCCTTGGCATCCTCGAGCGCCTTAGCGGCGGCCATGAACTGCCCGTCGGTATACGTGCCGCCCGCCGCAAACATCTGCCGATACTTGGCCACGCCCTCGCCGCGAAGCCCGATCTCGATTAAGGCCGCAGCCTGCATCGGCACCGAGTTCTTGGCCTCGTCCGACTCGGGATAGTTCTTGCTCAACCTCTCGAAAGCCGCCTGCGCGTTCGCCGTGTCCTCAAGAATAGTATAAAGCGTCCCGATCTGCAGTTGGGCTTTCGGCGCATACTTGCCCTTCGGATACTGTTTCACGTAATCCTCAAGCGCCGCAATCGCCATTTTACGAAAGGCCGGCAACTTGTCCTGCGGATAGTTGACCTGCGTGAGACACACCGCCTTGGTAAAAACCGATATTTCCTGCATCTGAACGTTGCGCTTTTTTTCCTCGTCGTTCTGCTGATAACTCGCGGACGCCTCGCTCAACATCTTGGCCACGCCGTCAAAGCTCAAGGCCGCCTTCGTCAGCCACACCACGCCCTCTTTCTGCAGGGCCTCCTTCTGCTCGGCGGCGGCGGTCTCATTGGTCCCGATACTCTTCAGCAAGAGATTGCCGTATTCCCGATAGGCATCGGCCAGGCGGAATTTACCCACCACCAGCGCATGCCCCGGACGCTCGCGCGCGGACATCTTCTCCACATAATATTCAAGGGCTTGGATCTCGTTGGTGTTCAGGCCCTCTTCCTTGTATATTTGCGCGATCCGATTGAGCGCGTCGAAATAATAGGTTGAATTGGTATAGGTCTCGGCGATTTGCCTGTAATACCCCATCGCGCCCGCATAGTTCTTCGCCTGAAGCTCGCGTTCGCCAAAGCTCATTACGAGCTGGCCTGCGGCATAGTGCGACGGGTAATCCCGGAAGAACAACGCGTAGACCTGACGCTTTTTGGCATCCATCTTGAGCTCGCCATAACGCTCGCCGATGCGGCGC
>CAZTDL010000232.1:0-6848 GCA_964612775.1 uncultured Lentisphaeraceae bacterium | reverse complement strand
CTGCCGAAAGGACGCGTTCGCCAAAGGCTGTGGCCGCTTCCTCTTTGAGAAAGAAAAAGTAACCATATGTGATCAGCGCATACCCCTGCGGCTGGATTGCCGACTCGCGCTCTTGGTGAACGGCGCGGTCGATCAGAGAGAGGGCGCGGGTGTCGTCGTTCTCGCCTTGGCCGTAACGAGGAGCCACACGAATGGTTTGGCGGCAGACTGATTTTTGTCCGTTGCCGAAGGTGACCGTTAACGTGACGGGTGTTTCTCCTTGCGCGAAGTAGAGGTGATTGGTGTTCTGTCCGGTACCGCATGCGCCGTCGCCGAATTCCCACGCGAAGGTTGCGGAGGGGGCGTCTTTGATCGGCGATGCCTCGAAAAGAAATTCGTGCAGCGCATGGTCGCGCATGGTTACCATGTAGTGATTTTCCCAGATGAAATCGGCTAGGCGGGTCCCTTCCCGAGACAGCAACGGCCCGACGAGCGCGTAGGTGGCCCGCGTGAAATATTCGGGACCGATAACAAAGTGGCGCTTTTCGCCCGGCAGGACCATCGCCGCGATGGCATAAGAATCGTTTCCGCTGTTCGCATGAAGGACGGTGATGCGGTGCGTGCCCGGATCGAGTTGGACCGCTCCTCGTTTGCTTCCGTCAAGACCTTCTTTGATGGGGTGTTTGCCTGGCCAGGATGCGATCTCGTGTCCGTTGATGAGAAGAAAAGAGGCGTCTGTTGAAGCCAGACAGAATTGAATGAGACCTCCGTGAGCCACAATCAGAAAACCGTCATAGCGGTGCAAGGTGTTGGTGTTGGGGCCGAAGGGATTGAAGGCGGAGTAGATTTGCTCCTCAAAACGTCCTCCTTGCGGTTGAGCGTTTTTCCAAACCTCGTCGAACTGCGCCGCAGAGGTCACTTCGCGGCCGTCGTAAATCCGCGTGGCGTGGAGAAGCCCTGCGCGGTGGTCGAGACTCGCGGGCGGCAAATTCACTTGCGCGGTGGGGTAGAGGAAGAGCGTTTCACCACCGACGGCATTAAAGTGGATGGCGCATCGGCTGCCTTCGCGGTTCAACAGATTGAACGGGCGTGATACGCCTTGAGCGTCGGCGAGGATAAAGCCGCTCAAACGACTGTCGAGGAAAACGGTTGTGGTGGCGGTGACGGGGATACCGCTTTCACCCTCGACTTTGAGTTCTCTGCGGCTTTCCGCATGGGATGGCCATGTTTCGCAGAAGGCTTGGAAAGGTAAAACGGCCGATAAGGCGGTCTGTGCGATAAGAAGGATACGATGACCACGAAGTAACAGTGTGAAGTTCACGTTTCCCCACATTTAGGAAGCGACGAATGTCACGTGCAGTATCTCTGTTAGGCATCCCCGAACTGTTTGTGCGGCACACGCCTCTTTATCGTTTTAAAGATAACACACCCGCCGTCGGTGCGCCAGTGCCAAAGCTAAATCAGAGACCGTGGGCCGGAAACGTGCCGCACACTTATGCCGAGGGCTGAGAGGCTTGCCGAGCAAGCCATTCGGTGACCGCTTTTTGCACGGTTTTTTTTGCTTGGCTGAGCGGCTCTTGGATCGTACAGCCGGCGGCACGCGCATGGCCTCCTCCTCCGAACATTTTGGCGAGCAATGTAGCATCGAGCGGGGCCCGTGTGCGAATGCTGACGCGTGTTTCAGCGTCGTCATCTTCGTTGCCATAGAAGAAGAGCGCGACTTTGTTGCCGACGAGGCTGCGGGGGATCTCTATGACATCTTCCACATCGGCTTTGGTTCCGCCCGTTTCCTCGAAATCTTTGCCGGTCAGTGTGACCGAAGCCACATTGAGATCCGCCCATATGGTGAGTGTCCGGAAGGCGCGTTTCTTAAGTTCAATCGAAACAGGACTAAAAGAACAATAGAGTTTATCGTTGATGAAAGCTGTACGTACGCCATAGCGCAACAAGTCCGCTCCGCAGCGCAGAGTCGCTGGCGTGGTTTGATCATACGCAAAACGGCCGGAGTCGGTGATGACGGCGACCCATAATGCCTCCGCCGACACGGTGTCGAGTTCCCGGCCGGCCTTGCGCGCCAACCGCCAGACCATTTCGCCTGTGGAGGAAAGGTGCCCCTCAATCCAATTGAGCGTGCCGAAACGTGTGTTGGTGCGATGGTGGTCGATGTTGATGATCGGCAGTTTGGCGGCCAGCGGCTGGATTGCCTCGGGAAGACGGTCAAAGGTGCCGCAGTCCATCGAGATCAACAGATCGAATCTTTTTTTTGCGGCCGCATCGGGAGAGATGAGCTTTTCGACACCTGCAAGAAACCCCGGCCCTCCAAGGCCCGTACGATCAGCGGTGGCAACGGCTTTGATGCCTTCGCGATTCAACAGATGGGCGAGGGCGATCATACAGCCGAGAGAATCGCCATCCGGACGGACATGTCCACTGATCAGGACACGCTTCGATTTTGAGATACATTCGAGAAGCTCTGATGGTTTTGCGTTGTGAAGTGTGTGCGAGTGCTTCATGCGTGAGTGTTAACGGATCTGTCCGTTCCCTGTTACAACGTATTTGTAGGTGGTCAATTCCTCCAGCCCCATCGGTCCGCGGGCATGGAGTTTATCGGTACTGATGCCCATTTCGGCTCCCATGCCGAACTCGCCGCCGTCGGTAAACCGGGTGGAGGCATTGACATAAACCGCCGCAGAGTCGATCTCTTTTAGGAATTTCTTGGCATTACGCTTGTCGTTGGTGACGATGGCGTCGGAATGATGGGAACTGTACGTGTTGATGTGGGAGATAGCCGTCTTCAGGTCCTTTACGACGCGCACGGATAGGATTAAGTCGAGATATTCCTTTGTCCAGTCTTCAACGGTTGCCGGTTTACTGGTCGGCAAAAAAGCACGTGTTTCGGGACAACCGCGGAGTTCCACTTTTCGTCGGGCGGCGAGAGCGCCGAGCATCGGCAGGAAGGCGGATGCAACGTCTTTATGCACGAGAAGCGTTTCCATCGCATTGCATACGCCGGGGCGTTGGCATTTGGCGTTCTCGATGATTGCGATCGCTTTGTCTAAATCGGCCGAGGCGTCGACGAAAACGTGGCAGACGCCTTTGTAATGTTTGAGAACGGGCACGCGCGCGTTCTCAACCACCGCCCGAATCAGCGATTCACCGCCGCGCGGAATCACCACATCCACCCGGTCATCGAGTTGCACCAGTTCACGTACCGCCTCGCGATCGATGGTCTCAATCAGTTGGATGGCGTTTTTGGGCATCCCGGCACTAACACCTCCCTCTTGCAAAGCGCGTGCAATGGCGAGGTTTGAATTGATCGCCTCCTTGCCTCCACGCAGAATTACGGCGTTAGAGGTTTTTATGCAGAGGACGGATGTGTCGGCCGTCACGTTGGGGCGTGACTCGTAAATGATGGCGATGACGCCGAGCGGCACACGCCTTTTTTCGATCACGAGACCATTGGGGCGCGTACGCTTCCAGATCTTTTTGCCAACGGGATCCGGCAACAATGCGATTTCTCTGATTCCTTTGATCATGCTGTCGATGCGTGCGTCGGTCAGCGTCAGACGGTCAAGCATCGGCGTCGACAAACCTCCGGCTTGGGCAGCGGCGAGATCCGCGGCGTTCGCTTCTTTGATGAGGTCGCGTTGCTGATCAACCGCGTCGGCCATGGTATTCAGAATGGCGTTCTTCTTCTTGGTTGAAAGATTTGCCATTTTGCGTGAAGCGGCGAGCGCTTGGTCGCCGATGCGACGGATTGTGTCATGAAGAGTCATAGGTTGTTAGGGGGGGGCTAGCGGTTGGAAGTTGATGACGAAAGAAGATTAGAGCGCGCTACTGAGAATTAAGGTTCCGGTATCGTTGCCTGTCATCACGTCAGTCAAAACTTTCTTGTTGCGCCCACAGGCGATGACGACACCGCATCCGGCTTTGACCGCAATTTGTGCTGCACGTAATTTCGAGTCCATTCCGCCTTTCGACAGACCTCCCGCCTGTATCGGGTTGACGAGCGCGAAGGCGTCGCTCAGGTTTTCGATACAGTGGACCCGTTTGCCGTCGGCATCCAGCACGCCGTCAACGGTGCTGAGGATCACGAGCAAATCTGCCCGCGTAAGCTTGACGACCAGCGCCGCGAGAAAGTCGTTGTCTCCGAGGGAAAGATCGGCCTTAAGCTCCTCATCCGCAACGACGTCGTTCTCGTTAATGATGGGAATGACGCTATGGCGGATCATGTGCTCCATTGTCCGCTTGGCGTTTGCGAAACGTATTCTGTGCTGAAAATCGGCGTGGGTCAGAAGGACCTGCCCGATGGTGATCGTTTCGGCATGGAACAATTCCTCGTAATGGGCCATGAGCCGCGCTTGCCCGACGGCCGCGCACATCTGGAGATCGGGCACGTTGGTCGGACGGGATTTCATGCCTAGAGCCTCGACGCCCGCGCCGACAGCCCCTGAAGAAACGATCAGTATCTCGTAGCCTTTACGATGCAGATCGGCGACCTGTTTGACAAGGCTTTTGAGCGGCTTCATGTCTGTGCGTCCAGTCTTTTGCGCGATGACTCGCGTTCAGATCTTAACGACGATACGCCTGGCTTCCGGCAGGAATTCTCGATAACGGTGTTCAACGTTCATACGTAGAGGTAATACGGGTTTCATAGTGCGGGCCACAGATTCGAAATGACACCGCTTAGTTTAGTGAAAGTCTGTAGGGAATGCAAGCGGGCGGGATTTAAAGCGAAAGGCCGAAGCTCGCGCTCCGGCCTTTCGCGTGGCTCTCATTTTTCCATTAAGCCTCAGTTTGCGCCGAGCTGATACCGAATGAAACGTTTGATCGTGATCACATCACCGGTGGCTTTCTCGCAGGCTTTTACGATGTCCGTGACGGTCTGCTTGGGCTCTTTGACGAAGGGCTGGCGAACCAGACATACATCGGAGTAGTACTTCTGAATTTTGCCTTTGAGGATGCTCTCAACAATGTTGGCGGGCTTTCCCTGAACCTGATTGCGGTAGATGTCCTTTTCCGCTTCAGTGACTTCGGCGGGAACATCTTCCGGGATCAACCAGCGAGGGGCGGCGGCCGCTATCTGGAGCGTCAGATCATGAACCAATTCACCGAAGGCTTCGCTCGCTGCGGTTTCGGTTTTTCCGCAGCCGACTTCGACCAACACGCCGACTTTGCCGCCCATGTGAATGTAGGAAGCGATTTGGCCGCAACCGGTTAACACATAGCGAGCGGTACGGCGAATTTTCACATTCTCGCCGGTCTGCGAGATGATCGTCATCATTTCGTCTTTCAGAGCGGCTCCGACGTCTTCGATGCCCTCAAGCACCTTGCATGTGACGGTATCTACGAACTTTTTGAAATTGTCGGTCTTGGCGACGAAATCGGTCTCGGTGTTCACTTCAGCCATGCCTATGGTTTTGCCATCTTCTGAAGCGAGCGCCTTGATGATGCCTTCTTTCGATTCTTTATCAGCGCGTTTCACTTGAATCGTGAGACCCTTTTCGCGGAGAATTTTGATCGCGGCGTCCATGTCGCCATTTGTCTCGACGAGCGCTTTTTTGCAATCCATCATGCCGGCGTTGGTGCGTTGGCGAAGATCGTTAATTGCGGCAACTGTGATATCAGCCATGGTAAACTCCTCAACATTGAACAGATAAAAATGGAATCGGCCTTGCCAGATACGCCTGACAAGGCCGACGGGATATGATTTATTCCGCAGCCGGGACAACCGTATCGGCTGCTACGGTGGCCTCAACCGTCGCCTCGACGGCCGGAACGGTTGCGGCGGTCTCAACGGAGGCAGCCTTGGCGTCGACCGCATCCTTGGCGGCCTTTGCGGCGCGCTTACGCGTTTCCGTCAGCTTTGCCTTCGCCTTGTCGGCTCCTTCACTGACGGCATCTTTACGGACTTTACGGGCGGCGCGTTCTTGCGCGTCCTGGTTCGCCTGCTCGGCATCTCTCAGGCGCTGCCGTTCAGCGGCAACGCGCGCATATTCGTCGCCCGCATCTTTGATGACCTTCGCAAACGCGTCGGCAATCATCTTGATACCGCGCACGGCGTCGTCGTTTCCGGGAATGACATATTCCACCGGATCGGGGTCCGCGTTGGTATCGACGATGGCAACCACGGGAATTCCCAAGCGGGTGGCTTCCTTGACGGCGTTCTGCTCACGGCAGATGTCCACGATAAAAAGCGCGCCGGGCTTGCCGTCCATATCGGCTACGCCCCCAAGATTCTTCTGCAACTTGTCCAACTCGTGGCGAAGGCTGGATGCCTCCTTCTTGTGAACGGAGAGCACGCCGTTGTTGTTGCGGCCCATCGCCTCGATCTGACGCATGCGCTTGACGCTCTTGCGGATCGTCTGGTTATTGGTGAGTGTGCCGCCCAGCCAGCGCTCGGTCATATAGAACTGGTCGCAGGCGACGGCCGCTTCTTTGACGACTTCCTGCGCCTGCTTTTTGGTAGCAACGAAAAGGATCTTTTTGCCGCTCATCGTTGTGTCCCGCAGAAACTTTGCGGCTTCGTCGATAAGGGTGATGGTCTGCGTCAGATCGATGATGTGGATCCCGTTGCGCTTATCAAAAATATAGCGCTTCATCTTGGGGTTCCAACGTTTCGTCTGGTGGCCGAAGTGCAGACCCGAATCAAGCAGGTCTTTCAGGGTGAGCCCCGTGAGGCTCGAAACAGGCATTTCCATGTTTGTGCTTTCTAACGCTGTGGATGAACAGAAAGTCTCCATCGGCGCGAACGCTACCGCCCAATGTCTGCTCCCGTTCAATCCGGGGTTAATCCGCTTTGACGAACCGATCCTGTAATCGGTTGCGTCTTCGCTTCCGTACGGGGGAGCCACTCGGCATCCCGTACC
>CAZTDL010000231.1:0-6884 GCA_964612775.1 uncultured Lentisphaeraceae bacterium | reverse complement strand
ATCACGCCTTGCGTTGGCGGCAGACAAAGCTTCACGAGAAACGTGCGGCTACCCGCATCAACCAGCGGAACAATCTCACGGACTTCGGCTTCGAGTTTCAATCCCAGCGCTTCGAGCGCCACCGGTAGTTTGTCGCCAACTTTGACACGCGCCACAAGACCTTCCCGGATCGGTGCCTCCAGCAGCAGCCGCGCAGGATCAAACACCTGAAGTAACGTCTTTCCCGGCGTAGCGAGATCGCCCGGATCAGCCAACCGTTGCGACACCACACCGTCCATCGGGCAAACGACGGACGCATAACCCACAACCGTCTCAGCCTGGCGACGCACCTCCATGGCCGCGCGCGCATCCGCTTGCGCCGCGACTTGGCCCTGTTCGGCCTGTGCCATTCGCGACACCGCCTGACGATACGCGTCTTCGGCCGTATCCAACGCCTGCTGGGCCACCGCCTTCTGCGCGGCCAGTGTTCGATAACGTTGCACATCGATCGTAGCGAGATCCAGCGCCGACCGCGTTTGCAGAGCCTTTTCTGCCGCCGCAGCCAAACTCGCTTGCGCGACTGACACACGCTCTTTGGTCTGGTTGACCGTCGCACGCAACTCGGCATCGTCCAACGTTACCGGCGTATCGCCAGCCTTTAGCCGATCACCCTCGCGTACCGTCACCGTCAGAATCCGTCCGACGATCCGCGCCGCCAATTGTACTTCCGTCCGGCTGCGGATCGTTCCGACCGCCGTATAGACAACCGGAACGTTTGTAGCCGTAACCGTCAACGTCCGCACTCCGGGCACAACCGCCGATTCCGGTTTTCTCCCGGGTTCAATGCGTTTTCCACACCCGCCGGCTTGCCACACGATCACCCACACAATGACGGTCAGCCCCACAGCCGGTCCTGCAAATCCAGTCAGCCGATTAAGTTTCATAGCGCCTTTCCTTAAGAAGGAAGAATACCGTCGGTATAATCAACAATGTGAAGAGCGAACTGGCCGCGAGACCGAAGATCAACGCCCAAGCCAGACCTGAAAAAATCGGATCGAGCGTGATCGGCCACGCACCCAACAACGTGGTCAGGGCGGTTAAGGCGATAGGACGGAAACGCACCGCACCGCTTTCAAGCAACGCCGACCGCAACGGCCTGCCCTGTTTAAGAGCCTCCTGAATAAACTCGATGAGCACGATACTGTTTCGAATCACAATACCTCCCAACGCTATCATGCCGATCATCGCCGTGGCGGTAAAGAAGATCGGTTCCGGATACCCCCCCCCCACCGATCCCGAACCCACGTTGAGAAGAGCAAAACCCGGCAAAATACCGATCAGCGTCAACGGAATCGCCAACATCATCACGCCTGGCATCAGGAAACTTCCCGTTTGGAGCACCAAAAGCAGATAGATGCCAAGAAGCGCCACACCAAACGCAATGCCGAGATCACGGAACACGTCCACCGTGATCTGCCACTCCCCTTCGCCGCTCCAGCGAACCGTCGCCCCATACGGAAGAGGCGTGTGCTTGAGCTCGCGCTGCAGGGCCAGAATCATCTCGCCGGGGGCCCGGCCGGCCGCCTCGGCGGTCACAAACACGACCCGCTCCAAATCTTTGCGGTAGACCGGTTGCGCCACCGCCTCTTTTTCAAACCGCGCGAGTTCGCTCACTTGGACCTGTGAGCCTTGCGGCGTACGTAGCCAGAGCTGCCCCAGTCTCGCATGATAGCTGCGGTCACCCAGCGGCAGCAACAGCCGCACCTGAACAGGCTCGCGGGAGTTTGCCGCATGGAGCACGCCCAACGGACTCAGTCCGCCCGCCGCCGCGATCGCTTGCGCAACGGTTGCGGGCGTTAGCCCGTGTAAGGCCGCCTTGTCGCGGTCGATCACCAGCGCCTGCCGGTCGCGCGGCGTCTCGGAATAGTCGTCAATCTGCACGAGATGACGCGCGTCGTATGTTGCCATCCGCGCCTTGAGCGTCTGCGCCGCCTCGATCATCCGGTCATAGGTCACCTCCGGAGGCCCCACCACTTCAGCCGTGATCGTGCTCAACACCGGCGGTCCCGGCGGCACTTCCACGACGCTCAGCACGGCCCGATATTCGGACGCGATGCGCGTGAGATCGTCTCGAATCCGCAACGCGATGGCGTGGCTTTGCTGCGTCCTCGTCTTCTTGCCCGCAAGGTTGATGCGGATATCCGCTTGGTTCGGCTGCCGCCTGAATCCATAGTGCCGCACCAGTCCGTTAAAGTCCAGAGGCGAACCGCGTCCCGTGTAGGTTTCAAAATCGCGCACCTCATTCACACCGGCCAAATAACCCTCCAGCGCCTGACAGGCGCGATCGGTTTCTTCCAGCGTGGAACCTTCCGGCAAATCGACCACCAACTGCAACTCATCTTTATTATCGAACGGCAACATCTTCAGCGGAACTTTACCGGCCACCGGCAACAACACACTACCGACAAAAAGAATACCCACCATGCCCAGCAGCAACCACGCCCGGCGTCTCGTCAAAAACGGCGACAAAACGGCCCGGTAACCTGCCCGTATCCAATACGGCGTGACCTCATCGGCGCTTTGCGACATAGCGGCCTTCTTGCGCAAAAGCAAATGCGTCAACCAAGGCACGAAGGTGATCGCGCTGACCGCCGAGAAAAAAATCGTCAGCGGCACGTTGACCGCCATCGGCCGCATGTACGGCCCCATCATTCCCGTAATATAAAACATCGGAATGAAACAGATAATGATCGTCAACGCGGACATCACGACAGGAACAGCCATCTCATCTACCGCCCACTGTACGGCCAACAGCGGTTTTTGAAGCCCCATTCGAAGATGGCGCTGAATATTATCCACATTGCTGATCGGATCGTCGACCACAAGCCCTAAACTCAGAATCAGCGCGAAAAGCGTGACTCGGTTGATGGAGTACCCGGCCAGATAGTTCACAAACAGCGCCAAAGCGAAAGAGACCGGAACCGACAGGCCCACCACGATGCTCTCGCGCCAGCCCATCGTCATGGCGATCAGCGCGATCACCGTGATAATGGCGAACAGCATGGAATCCAACAGCTCTCCAACCTTTTCCTGCGATGTTCTGCCGGTGTCGCGTGTTACCCGCACCGTCACGTCTGACGGAATCAGCGAACCTTTGAGCGACTCCGCCGCAGCGATTACGGCCTGCGACACCTTAAGCGCGTTGGTCCCTTTTTTCTTCGCGAAAGAAAGCGTCACCGCCGGCAGCCGTCCCAAGCCCGCATGCGCCGTATCCACCGGCCCAAAGCCAATGTGAAGATATGAATCCGGCTCCGAAGGTCCGTCCGTCACCGTGGCTACGTCACCTACGCGCACCACGCGTCCGGCATCGGACCGAATGACCGTCTCGCGTACCGCGGCCGCAGAATCCAAGGGTGATCGAGGACGCAGGTCGAGCTGCTGACCGTTCCCGTAGATCTTGCCAACATCGCCGCCCGGTTCCGATCCAGCCAGCGCGCCACGGATATCGTCCATGCAGACGCGCCGAGCAGCCAGAGCCACAGAACTTGCTTCGATTCGGATCTCGCGCGGCAGCCCGCCGATGATCTCACTCTGAGAAAGATCGGGCAACGCGTCCAACCGAGCCTTCACCTCTTCCCCAACACGTCGCAACTCAAATGGCGTACGCTTCGGCGAAAAGAGCGTTAGCGTTACAACGGCCACATCGTCGATCTGCGAGGGTTTCACGATCCATCCCGTCACCGGCGACGGAACCAAATCCCGATGGCTCTCAATCTGGTCCCTCAGCTTGATGAGAGCGCGCTCGCGGTCCTCACCCACCTTGAAACGCACGGTGACCACCGACTGGTCGTAACGGCTGGTCGAGTAAATATGCTCAACCCCCGTCACCTGCCAAAGGATACGTTCAAGCGGGCGCGTCACCAATTCCTCGACCTCGTACGGCGAGCGCCCCGGCACATCGACGAACACGTCCGCCATGGGCACGACGATTTGAGGCTCCTCTTCTTGCGGGGTGGCCAGCAGCGCCACAATACCCATCAGCAACGCCGCCGCAATCAACAACGCTGACTGGGGCCCTTTGAGAAAGGCCCGTGCGATCCGCACAACGAACCCTTGCGGTTCGCTTTGTTGTGAAACGTCCATAAGTGGCTTTATCTTATCATTACCCGCAGAGGGGGTCAATGTATGGGCCGGAATACGGTTTGTCAGGGACGCCTCCACGAGGCGTCCGCTGACAGTTCGTGGAGCCGTCCCAACCGGAGAACGCATCGAATCACAGGCATCCTTTGACGGCACGACCTTCGGTTTCCGACCCGCTATTTTTCGTTTACTCAATCGATAGTTCCCGCACGATCTCGCGAAACACTCCCGCCGCAGGCGAAGATGCAGCCGATTCGACAAAAGCTTTGCCCGCATCGCCCGATTCAGCGATCAGCGGATCAATCGGTATGGCACCCAAAAACGGCACGTCCATCTCTTTCGCCATGACGCGTCCGCCATGCGCACGCAGAATCGGAGTCACCTCGCCGCATTTCGGGCAAGCGAACCCGCTCATATTCTCGACCACGCCCAACACCTTTACGCCCATTTCCTTGCAAAAATTGATCGATTTGCGCACGTCCACAGCAGCCACTTTTTGCGGCGTTGTGACGATCACCGCACCGGCCAGATCGGAAATAAGTTGGCACACGGTTAACGGCTCATCACCGGTTCCCGGCGGCGCGTCGATAACCAGCAAATCCAAATCCCCCCAATCCACGTCTTCGATGAACTGACGAATGACGCCGATTTTCATCGGTCCGCGCCAGATCACCGGATCGTCCGCATTTTTGAGCAGGAAACCCACCGAAAGCACCTTGAGACCACCGATCTCGATGGGTAGCATCCCGTCTTCACCGCTCACGAGCCGTTGTCCTTCGAGGCCCAGCATCGTCGGAACACTCGGCCCGTGTAAATCCACATCCAGCAAGCCCACGCGCTGTCCTGAAAGCATCGCCGACATCGCGAGGTTCACCGCCACGGTACTCTTTCCCACGCCGCCCTTACCGGACATCACGATAATCTTGCGGCCGATGCGGTCCAGACGCGAACGCAGTTTGACATCATCGTGTCCGGGTTCCGCATGGTGCGGCCCCGACTGCTTAGAGGGACACGACGCATCCCCGCAGGTTTCGCACTGGCTTGGTTCACAACTTTTCTGTTCTTCGCTTTGCATCTCGTTCCTTTCAACCTCGTCCACATTCAAAATCAGAGTTTATTCGTCAGGTCCCCTTGTACGCCCGGCGTCCGCGCTTCCACGCGGTCTCATCGTCCACATCATCCTGCCAGCCGTTACGCTGCGTAGGAATATTGTCGAAGCGTCGAGAATACGGTTTAATGTCCAAGAGTGGCGTGCCGTCCATAATGTCCGCTCCCTCGATGAGCAACGCGTTACCCTCACGTCCGACCAGTTTCACGATACTGAGCCCGATGGGGTTGGGACGCCACGGCGCACGCGTCGAAAATATGCCGTGCTCGACGTCCTGCAAAAACGGCTTCGTCAGCAACCGCACTTCATCGACACGGTCCAAATGATACACGAGGTAGATGTGCGAATACAGTTCGATATCCTTCAACCCGGCCGCAAACTCGGGAAGAACCTCGACACGCCCCTTGCGTTCCGCTGCGAAGATCGGCTGGATCGGCGTCTCCTCAGCCTTCTGATGTTCGCTGCGGATCACGCCGATCACTTGAAATGAGATCCGATCACTTTTCATATTTCATCCAATTCTAAAAGCTGACTTTGAGACCGACGTACCCCGGTTGCACCGACGCGCCGAGTTTTTTGGCGAGAAAATCCATCGGCGCGTCTCCCGTGCAATGACAGGGAAACGCATACGGTATATTATACTCCTTAAGCGCTTCGGCTGTCTGCTCCAAACGCGTTTCCGTCGCATGGAGCAGATGCATCCCGCCGATTACCGCCATAACGCGTTTATCGCCCGCCACTGCGGTAATGTGCCGCAAAGTATTTATGACCCCCGCATGACAGCAACCGAGACACACAACCAGACCCGCCAGCGTTTGAACCCAGAGCGACTGATCATCGGTAATCTCGTCTGGCCGTTTTCCGTCCGCATCCAGAAAGAACGGACCGCCCGTGTCTTCATAAGCGATGACGCGCGGCACAGGACCAGTGAGCATCACGCCTGGACCAAGAAACCGCGGAACCGTGACCCAGTTTCTGCGCGCATTAGGCAAGGCCATTATGGTCCCAACCGATTTGGCAGGCATACCGATCTGCTTCGGCGCATCATGAATACTATAACGGGTTTGCAAAACGTTGGGGTGCGAAAAGAGTTGAGCGTGTTCGGCGCGCGCAAACATTTTCGGCACATTTCCGGTATGATCGTAGTGGCCATGGCTCAAGACCACACAGTCCGCACGACCGAGTTCTATGCCCAACTGATCCGCATTTCGCAACATGGCCTCGTCTCGCCCCGTATCGAACAGGATTTTACGTCCTACGGTTTCAATCCAAAGCGAAAAACCGTGTTCGGCCTCCAGCCCATAGGCAGCACGATTATCCGACAGCACCGTGATCGATATTCCGCTCGCATGCATAGCGTTCTCAGTGGTCGCAAACATTCGCACCCGCCTGCAAAGTACCCTTCAGGTACTGCCCGACAAGTTCTTCCGGTGTCGAGGAAGGCATGCCGACCATCACCTTGACTCTGTTTTCCGTGAAAATGTCCTGCGCGCGCTGGCCCATGCCGCCCGCGAGAATCAGCTCCGCGCCCTGCGCCGCAACCCATTTCGGTATGACGCCCGGTTCGTGCGGCGGCGGAATAAGGTCCGTACGCCCGATGATTTTCTTCGCAGCCAAATCCACTTCGACCAGCGCGAACGTCTCGCAGTGGCCGAAA
>CAZTDL010000230.1:0-6895 GCA_964612775.1 uncultured Lentisphaeraceae bacterium | reverse complement strand
TCTGCTGACGAATTATCCGAATATCAAACAGGTGTTTGTCGCACCGGAACAGCTGCAGGTCGGGGATGATGTCCTCGCGATTCTTAAGGCCAAAAATGCGGCGTTCGAAAAGACGGAGGATTTCCAAGGAGCGATCCCGCACGCCGATGCCGTCTACATGACGCGCATTCAAGACGTGTGGGATCAAGCCAAAGGTGAGAGTGCGAAGATCGATACGAGCCGTTTTAAGTTCGGTCTTGAGGAGCTGAAACTGCTGCCGCAGCGCGCCGTCATCATGCATCCTCTGCCTCGCCGCGATGAGATCTCGTCCGATGTGGACAGCGACCCGCGCGCCATGTATTGGCGGCAGATGCGTAATGGTATGTGGATCCGGACCGCTTTGATCGCTATGACGTTCGGCTGTGAAAAGCGCATTCATGAGTATTATCGTCAAAACAACTGAGGCGGAGCTGAGGCGGCTTGAAGCAGAGCATGGCCGATCGCGCCAAAGACATCACGGGCACTCTTTACGCGGGTGCGGAGTGGTGTCGGGTGACCTTCGGGCGTGTCTGACGGTGGCCGTCGCGATTTGTCTCTTGCCTGTTTTGCTGCGTGCCGGAACGACGGACAGGACGTCTGATCGCGTGGTGAGCCGATTCAGAATCGGACCGGTTTTCGAATATCGCGCGACGCGCGATGGCGGTACCTTTTGGGCGGTACGCCCGTTGTGGTCGCGCCTGTCGGACCCGGTGAGCGATACGCGTGTGACCGATGTGGTCTGGCCTGTGGGCACGTTTCACCGCGACCGCGAGCAGTCGTGGTGGCGTATGGCGCTGGCTTATGGTTCCGACACGGATGAGACCCGTGACGATGCGGCTTGGAGCGCCGCGTTTTTTCCACTCTATTTTCAGGGGCGCACGCGCGCGGGCGAGGATTACCGGGCGCTTTTCCCGATTTACGGCCATTTGCCGCATGTGTTGCTGATGGATGACATCGATTTCTTTCTGTTCCCCTTGTTCTTGAATTACGAGGTGAACCAGGTGGAGCGAGACTACTATCTGTGGCCGGTCTTTTCGCGCATGGGCGCGGAGTCGGGGGTGAAACGGACGGGGGTTTTCCCGCTCTATGGCAGGACGGAGAAACACGACTCAAGCCATCTGTATGCCTTCTGGCCGTTTTGGAATTCGGCGGTCTATCGGGACGAACGCAATGCGGGGTCTTCGTGGATGCTTTTTCCGTTGTATGGCCGTGTGGATCGCGAAAAGGAACAGCAGACGCTGGTCGTGCCGCCGTTCTTCTCGCATGCGACGACCGATGCGGCCGAGCGCTGGCGTTTGCCGTGGCCGTTCATTGAGACAGCGACAACGCCGACTTCACGGAAGCGCTCCTTCTGGCCGCTGTATGGCGATGTTGAGCGCGAGGATGAGTTGCGCTGGTACGCGGTTTGGCCGTTGATTGAGCGTTTCAATCTGAAGACCAAGGGCGGACGGACCGAACGGAGCCGTTTCTTTCCCTTCTACGTGGGCGAGACGGTCTACAAAAAAGATAAGGGCGGCCGCGAATATGAGTCGGAGAGATACACTCGGGTATGGCCGTTTTATGCGAGCGAGTCGTCTGTTTCGGGAACGCATCTGCGCACGTTGGAATTGAGTTTGATCCGTTACAGCGGAGGCCTCGAACGCAATTGGGCACCGTTCTGGACCCTTTATGAACGGACGGAACAGGGCGGAGAAGTGGCTCACGACGCGCTGTGGGGACTTCTGCAATACCGTAAGGCCGCCGCGGGTCCCGAAAGGAGCGAACCATGATCACACGTGAACCCGTCTATTCGGATGTGACTGATAATGTGCTTGTCGGCCTCGGTCGGGGGCTGGTGCTGGGGATGGGCAATATCGGCCGTGCCGGCAGCATGACGATTCAAGCCTTGGCCGGCATGCCGTTGCTTTTCGCGACGCGCCGCCAGCGTCGGGAGTTGGTCCGGCAAATGTTTTTGATGGGTATAAAAAGCCTGCCTGTCATTTCGGTGGTCGGCATGTTTACGGGGATGATCCTTGGCTTGCAGGTCGGCTTGGAACTGCGTCGTTTCAACCAGGAGATTTACATCGGTTCGGCGGTGATGGTTTCCTTGTTGCGCGAGATGGGACCGTTTATGACCGGCCTGATTCTGGCTGCGTGCGTGGGGTCGTCCATGGCGGCGCAGATCGGCACGATGACCGTGAACGATGAGATTGCGGCGCTGGAGATCATGTCGATCAATCCAATCCGGTTTCTGATGACGCCGCGCATCGCCGCGATGGCGATCATGACGCCGGTACTTTCCTTTTATACCTGTGTGCTGGGCGTGATCGGCGGTGGCGTCGTGGGCCTGACGCAGTTGAACGTGCCTTGGGATCAGTATATCTCGATGGCGATGGATATCGCCCGAATGCGCGATTTGTTCGTGGGGCTGCTGAAGGCGCTGGTTTTCGGCATTCTCATAACCGGCGTATCCTGTTACCAAGGGTTCACGACCACGCAGGGCGCGGTGGGCGTCGGGCAGGCCACGCGGCGCTCCGTGATCATCGCGTTCCTGCTGATGCTGGTTCTGGGATATATCATCACTCGATTGTTCTACGATTTATGATCAGATTTGAACATGTTACAAAGCAGTTAAGCGGCCGTAATGTCTTGGATGATCTCTCGTTTGAGATCAACAAGGGCGAAATCTTCACCATTGTCGGGCCTTCCGGCACGGGTAAGAGCGTGACGCTAAAACACATGGTCCGCTTGCTGACGCCGACAAGCGGTTCGGTTTGGATTGACGGCACGGAAATCAGCGCTGTCAATGGTTCGGAACTGAGCCGTGTCCGCGAACGCTTCGGCTATCTGTTTCAAGGAGGCGCGCTGCTGGGCTGGATGTCGGTTGCCGAGAATATCGCTTTGCCGTTGCGTGAGAAAACGCGTCTTTCCGAAGAGGAGATCGGGAAACGTGTGGCGGAGGCGCTGAGCGCGGTCGGTCTTGAGGAGGACGGCGATAAGTTTCCGAGCGAAATTTCCGGCGGTATGCAGAAGCGCGCGGGGTTGGCGCGCGCCATCGTAAATCGTCCGGAGATCGTGCTTTATGATGAGCCTACGTCGGGACTCGATCCTGTTACGGCCCGCACGATTGACCATTTGATCAAGCGCCTAAACAAAGAATTGGGTATTACGAGCATTGTGGTTTCGCACGACTTGCAAGGCGCTCTGCTGATCGCGGATCGTATTGCGATGTTAACGGGCGGTACGTTTGTCGAGGTGAGTCCGCCGAAGATGTTTGTGGCCACGGATCAGCCGGATGTGCGCGGTTTTCTGGACGCGCAGTTCATTTCGAAAAAGGGTCTTGAAGGAATGTGAGGAGGATTTCATGAGTTTGAGAAACAACAGCGAGGTGTTCTCTGAGGTTATCGTCGGCGCCTTTATGGTCGCGATCTTGGGGCTGCTGGTCTACTTTACGATCGTCATTTCGGGCGTCGAGGTTTTCGGTAACAAAAGCAAGGTTCCCGTGTCGGTTCGTTTCCATGACGTCGGAGGGCTGAAGACGCGTGATTCGGTCATGTTGCGCGGCATGGTGGTCGGGTCGGTGAGCGACATGCATCTGTCGGACGGCGGGGTGAAGATCACGCTGTCGATCGACTCTGCCGTAAAGTTCAATGAGGGGTATAAGATTTCCGTCAATTCGGGGTCGCTGCTGGGCGGGAACTATCTGCTGATCGAAGAGGGCACGGGCTCGGAGTTGCCGACAGGGACTGAGTTGCAGGGCGAGAGCCCCAACAACTGGATGCGGGATTTAGGCGCGATAGTCGCGAAACTCAAAGAGCTGACAGCCGGCGGCGAACTGCGGAGCATCGTCACGAATATCGATGCGGCCGCAACCTCGATCAAAGTGCTGACGGCCCGCGTTGAGCAGGGCAAGGGGACGCTCGGTAAACTCTTTTCGGAAGATTTGTCGCTCTACAACGATTTGTCAAACACCGTGGCTAATCTGAAATCCTTAACGGCCAAAATCGATACGGGGGATAATTCACTGGGGCGGCTGCTTAACGACAACGGCGGCGCCTATACGAATCTGGCCGCGACGCTGGCGAACGCCAAGTCGATTTCCGACCGACTGGAGAAGGGGGAGGGGACGCTCGGACGTCTTCTCTCCAAAGACGATAAGATTTATCGCGACTTGGAGGATACCGTCGCCAGCGTTAAGAACGTGGCCGCCAGTCTGGAGAAAGGCGAGGGGACGCTCGGCAAGCTGATCAAGGACGATAACAAGATCTACAACGATTTGGATGCGACGGTGGCCAACCTTAAAACCGTGACAGATCGTCTGGTTCAGGGCGAAGGCACGCTCGGCAAGCTCTCCAAGGAGGATGCGCTTTATAACGATGTTGAGGGGCTGATCAAAGACGTGCGCCAGACGGTCGACAACTTCCGCGACACGACGCCTATCAGCGCGTTCGCGAGCCTGATTATGGGCGGGCTGTGAGGGACGATGTCGCGGCAGATTTTTGCTTGGCGCCGTTGCGCGGTGTGACGGTTCGGACTTTCCGTAACCTGCAGGCGCGGTGGTTTGAGGCTCCGGATCGCGCGGTTTCGCCGTTCATCCCCACGTTTTCCGGGGCGAAGGTGAAGCCGATTTTGCTGAAGGATGTTGATCCTGCGCTGGGGCAGGCGGTGCCGCTGGTGCCGCAGGTGATCGGCAAGGATGTGGAGCAATTGCGAACCTTGCTGCACGCGTTCAAAGATATGGGTTACTTTTGCGCCGATCTGAATGCGGGGTGTCCCTATCCCTTTGTGGCGAAGAAGGGGCGCGGCGCGGGACTGATGCGTGATGCGGCGGCGTTGGCCCGTCTGCTGGAGGCGGGGTGCGAGGAGATGCCCGGCGGATTCTCCGTCAAGGTCCGGCTGGGTATGGATACGCCGGACCTGCTGCTGCAGCGCATGCCGCTGATCAATTCGTTTCCGCTGCGCGAGGTGACGATCCATGCGCGTACGGCGCGCCAGATGTATGAGGGAAAGGTGTTGCTCAACGCGTTTGCGGAGGCCTATGCCGCGTGTCGGCACCCGGTGGTTTATAACGGCGACATCCGTACCCGGCAGGATTACCTGCGGCTGAAGGCGATGTTCCCTGCCATCACGCGCTGGATGATCGGACGAGGGGTGGCCATCGATCCTTTCCTGTTCGGGCGGCTTCGCCGCGACGACGCGCCGCCGCGCGAGGTGGCGAGGCTGAAGGGCTTTTTGGACGATTATGCGGCGGCGAATACGGAGGAGCTGTACGGGCCCGCGTCTGTGTTGGGCCGCATGAAGGAGCTGTGGGGTTATCTGCATCTTTGTTTGTGTCAAGGCGACCGCGTCTGGAAGAGCGTGCGGGTCTGTCGGACGATGGACGAGTATCACCGCGTGGTGGAAGGCGTGTTCGCGGCCTTCCCCGGCTTTGTGGCGGATCGGGAGCTTTGCGGGATCGTCGAAGAGGGCATGAGCGGCGAACGCTGAACATTGAACGTCCAGAATCGAACAAAAGAGCTTAGCCTTCGACGTTGGTTGTTGCGGATTGGATGTCAACAGGATGTTTGGTTTTCGGTCATATGGCGGGTTGGCATTAGCGGCGTGGGTGCTGTTGGGCAGCACGGGCCTTCGGGCCGAGAATGTCGTGACGGATGCCTATGCCCTGAGATTGTGGACCGTGGAGGACCGGTTGCCGGGGAGTCCTGTGGTCGGCGTGTCGCAGGCCTCAGACGGTTATCTGTGGCTGGTGACGCGCGCGCAGCTGATCCGTTTCAACGGCGAGGAATTTGTCGAGATCCCGGTGCCGGAGAGCGTGCGGAAACAGATCGGGATGCTGTCCGGCGTTTTCTGCGGTCAGGCTAAGGGCGTGTGGACTTTCGGCCCGGAAGGCGTCGCCCGTTATCTTGCCGGCCAGTGGCAGGTATGGCCGGCCGCGACGACGTCGGGGACGGTGGGGCGGGTGCTGGGGATGGTGGAGACGCCGGACGGTGTGGTGCGGGCCTATGCCGAGAGGGGACTGCTGGAGGCTGTGACGGCGGTCGATGATGTGACGACGCAGTTCGCCGTGAAACTCTGTCCCGTGCCGTCGGATGACCGTGCCACGTTGGGTGCGGTGACGGATGCGGCTGCGGATTCGTCCGGAAAAATTTGGATGACCGCTTGGAACGGTCTTGTGGAATATACGGCGGGGCGGTTTGACGACCAGAGCATGCGGCTGCCGGATTTTTTAGTGGAAGCGGCTGACGGCGTCCATGCGGGACGCTCGGGACGACTTTGGGTACACGGACCCAACGGCGTCGCGTATCGCGAAAAAGATATCTGGACCCCGATCGGTTTTCCCGAAAACGCGGGAATGGCGACGGTCATGCTGGAGGTGTCCGACGGTTCGCTCTTGATCGGTAATCCCACGGGCATGTTTCGCTGGCAGGCGGGCGTATGGCAGCGGATCGCGGAGCAGGATACGCCGGGCAGTCTCTCGGTCAACACGCTGATCGAAGACCGCGATGGCACGCTGTGGGCGGCGTGCGACGGCGGACTGTTGCGCATCCGTAAAAAGACCGTTGGCACATTGCGGGCCGAGGGCACTGCGACGGCGGGGACGGCTTACTCGCTGTGGCGCACGCCCGAGGGTGGCGCGTGGGTCGGTTATAAGGGCCGCGCGGTGAAGTTAACGGCCGAGGATGGACGATTGCTGCAGACGGTGTATCTCGACACGGATGTGCCGGTGAGCGCGTTGCTGCAGGATTCGTCCGGGCGCGTGTGGCTGGGGACGTTGGGCGGCGGGCTTTTCATGTATCACAAGGGCGGACTGACCTTGGTGACGCAGAGCGATTATAGCATGCCGGTGGTGCATACGGTGCACACGCTGTTCGAAGACCCTGCGGTGGGAATTTTGGCG
>CAZTDL010000229.1:4488-6896 GCA_964612775.1 uncultured Lentisphaeraceae bacterium | reverse complement strand
GACCTGAGCGGTGAAAACCGGAGATGAAAAGTCCAGCAGAACGGTTGACCGAAGGTTTTGAGAGGGGGTGACTAGCGTGATTCAACTCCGATTGAAGAAGGGCGAGTCTGTCGAGCGTGCGCTCAAGCGCCTGAAGAAGATTATGGATAAGGAAGGGTTGCTCAAACAGCTTCGTAATAATCGTTATTACGAGAAGCCGTGTGAAAAGGCTCGCCGCAAGTCGGCACGCGCCCGTATCCGTAACAACTCCCGCCGTGGTATGCGCGAGATGTAAGAGATGCTACTGTGTATCGAATGAAGAGGCGCTGCGGGAAACCGGAGCGCTTTTTTTGTGTCGTAATGGGTTCCTTGGTCGGTTTGTCGGTTGTCAGCGCGGCGCGCGTAATATCGAACGCATATGCGCGAACATGCCCATTCGACGGGCTTTTCTTTAGTGGCCGTCGTCAACCAGAGGATGCGGAGAGGGCGTGTCGAGCTCGAAGTCGAACATCAAAGGCAGGTGGTCGGACAGCCGCACTCTGGGGAGCTTGAATCGGATCGGCGTAATGGACGGGTGGTAGCAGATGAAGTCCAGCTCACGGCATGGCGCCCAACTCGGGAATGTTGGCGAGTGGTGCTCGTTTGCGCTCTTGAGCCCTGTCGCGCGCAGGAACATGTGCATTTCCCAAACCCCGGAAAGGGTGTTGAAGTCGCCTGCTAAAAGAGGGGGTTTGGTGCATGCCCGGATCAGGTCATCCAGTTCGAGCAACTGGCGGTGGCGCGCACCGATACCCAGCGCGAGATGCACGAGAAAGAGCGTGACGCTTTCGAGTTCAACCTCGATGGCGAGGCTTTTGAAGCCGGATTCGAAATCGTGAAACGATGTGCGTAAAATCGGTTCGCGCGACAGGACGGCGTTGGCTTGCTTGTTCAACACCGGCACGCGGCGGCCCAAGCCGTCGTCTGGGTATTTGATTCTGTGGCAGTGGTAATAGTCGAGCTCCTTGGCCAGTTCTTCCGCTTGGTTCTTGCGGTACGTGCGGTAGGATCCTGCATCGACCTCGACAAGCCCGATAATGTCGGGATCCATGTGGCGTATGAAACGGGCGATGTTTGGAAAATGCGATGTCGTCCGCAGGAGCGTCTCCAGCCAGGCGAAACGACGTAGACGGCCTGTTCCGTATTGAATATTATGAAGTAACAGTCTCATTATTCGCGTACGAGAATCAGACGCCTTCGAACAGTGATTCGGGCAACATGCAGGAGGCGAAAACATGGCCGGCATAGAGGGCTGAATGTATGATGTTCTTTCTCCCCTTCAGGTGCTTGAATGGTTCTAGCCACTGGCCGATGAGCTCGATTTCAATTTGCCCGGTAACAGGGTCGATGGCGATGATTTGCAGGTCTTTGGGACTGTAGCGGATGCCGGTGCCGAGCGCTTTTGAAATGGCTTCTTTGGCGCACCAGAACCGCAGGATAGCGGTCGGAGCCTCGCCAGTATGTGCGGCGAGTTCCATTTCCTCGTGGGAGAAGACGCCTTTTGTGAAGTCCTCGCTGAGGTCGCGTCCGATGGCTTCGATGTCGATGCCGATGCGTGCGTTGGCGGCAACGGCGGCGACGATGAGCTTCGAGGTGTGGGCGATCGAGAGGTCGATGCGGGTCGAAGTGTGTTCACGCCAAGGTCCGAGCGGGTGAGGTTTGCCTGAGTCGTCCGGCCAGATCGGAATGTCGGCATCGGTCCAGCGCGCTTGGTGATACTTCAGCAGAAAACGTCGGACGGCTTCCTTGGCTGTGGCGCGTCCGAAAAGCCATTCAACCCGTCTACTCGTGGCCCCCTGCATTTCCAGCCACTCCTCGCGTTCGGTCGGCGATAGCAACACGTAAGCGAGCGTTTTGAGCCAGAGCTCCTGATTGTTCTCGAAGATGTTGAAGGGTACATCGGTGACGACTGAGGCTACAACAGGCACGGATGGATTTCCGAGCAGATCCAGCGGTAATTCGCGGGTCAGATATTGCTCTGAGGGGTGCAGAATGAACTGGTGGTATTCGGGCGGCACACGCTCGCAGAGTTCTTCCCAGCCGCGGAAATGGATCAGCAGGTTGCCATTGCCGTCGGAGATTTGTATGTCGACCACATGTGAGCGCGGCGTGACGGAAATGAGGCGCAGATAACCACGCAGGCGCGAACCTTCGGTAAAGTTTGATGCGTAGAAAATGATGCGCCGGGCACGGAAGGGGATGGAGATCGCTCCTGCGAACTTCTCGTGCGATCGCCAGAGGGAGAAGCTCGAGACAATGCCGTCCAACAGCAGGGGCCAAATGGAAAAGAGCGGGATTCGCGTGTAGCGTACGGTGTCGGCGCGACTTGGCACCTCGACTTCGAAATCGATGCCTTCTTCGCTCCAGAGATCAACGTGACGCACGATGCG
>CAZTDL010000229.1:0-4478 GCA_964612775.1 uncultured Lentisphaeraceae bacterium | reverse complement strand
TCGCCGTGGAAGAGTTTGTCGGGATAGATGTCATGCCCGGACCAGTTGACAGGGCGCGGATTCGTCAGCGGCGGTGGCTGGATGGGGTGATGGATGGTGCCTGTGGTCGTCAGCAGGATGGTGGCTTCGATGATGGGCCATGTGAAAGCGCTGTTAGGGGCGTCGTCGCGGAGCTGGACGCGGACGGCGGAATATTGCGGGTCGGGCCATGAAATGCGTTCGGCGCGGATGATCACGCGCAGGGCCCCGCGCTCGAATCCGATCCAGCGCTGGGAACGCAGGTTGTCGACTTGCGCCACGCGGCGGAGCGGCACGAGCTTGCGGGCGGCTTCGCACATCATCTCGAGGCCGGAGATCAGAGAGAGCAGCGTGAGACCCTTGAGGTCCGGCGCGGCATAAGAGAGTTGCGTCGTGCCGAGGGCGTAGTCGCAAAGGAAGGGATAATCTTTGAGCGCGACGACCTTGGCGATTTCCATCAGGATGCCGGGTTGCTCGTCGAGGATGTCGGCGTTGGCCAGCATGGGAAAATCGGCGCCGAAATTGAAACTGCGCTTGTCGCTGATGACCGGCATCGCTTTTCTGGCTTGCTCGGCGGTGGCGCGCGAAGCGGTGAGGAATTCTCCGGAGGGGAGAAAGACCGTGAGTGACGGAAGTTGAGCTGAGAGCCGTAGCCCATCTCCTGTGCGGGGTGTGGCGGAAAGGGGCTTCGAGAGATCCAGCATGTGCTGTCGTCGATGGCGGTGGAGCATGGTGAGGTCGAGCTGTACGCCTTGGGCGGCCAGCATGCCGAGCGCGTGATGGAGTTGAGAAAGCCCGGAACGGTGTACGCGGTTGATGGCGACAGCTTGATGCGGCTGATTCTTGAGGGTCTCGTCTATCGCATTGGTCATGTTGCCGCGAGCCCCGAGCTCGATGAAGATGCGGAATCCGTCTTCATGCATCTGGCGGATGGTCGCATCAAAGAGAATAGGCGATGTCCATTGGTCTGCCGTGAGATTCTGGATGGCGCGCGGCTGAGAGGGCAACCGTGTGGCTGTGGCGCACGAGTAGACCGGAATTTCCGGCACATGGCGCGCCCAGTGCGACAAGAACTGTTTGATCGGCGGCAGCACCTTGGTGCACCAGGGTGTGTTGAAAGGACGATCAAAGGGAACGGTCACGGTTTTAATGCCGGCTTTGTGAAGCGAGACCGTCACCTGTTTAAGAATTTCCGGCGAAAGCGCGATTGTCTGCTGGCGTGGACTGTGGAAAAAGGAGAGCACCATGCGTCCCGGATAAGCGGCGAGCAGGGAATCGATCAGTTCGTTCGGCGCGTCGAATACCGAGAGCATGATACAGGCCGGCAGATCTTCTCTGTCCACAAGACGGCTCAGCATCTGGTAGCCTTCGCGCATGAAAACGATGCGCTTGCTGCGCGTCAGATGGCCGTAGACGCCAGCGATTTCCAGTGCCGCGAAATCGCCGCCGCTGAAGCCCGCCAGTCCGTCGGGTGTGACCCCCATGCTTTCAAAGAGACGGTACAGCGCCGTGTTTGCGGCGTGCACGGCGATGAAGGATTCAGAAAACGCGTGGGCCGAGAACGCCCCTGCATCGTTGCGATAGCAGGCCGAGGGCGGAAAGATGTAATCAGACGGCGAGAAATTTTCCGTGTCGCGGGTTTGGAGCGCTTCCTCCAGTTCATCAAAGGCTCCGCGACATTCCTCAAAAACAAGGCAGAGATCACGCAGCATGTCGGGATAAAAAGAAACCGCGCCGGGGAAAAGGAAGGCGATGCGTCCTCGCGGGCAGAGCCGGTCGCGGAAAAAATAGGTGCCGCTCTTATCACGGATGCGCCCTGCGTTTTCGACGAGCTTTTTGTGTGCGAGGATGAGCCGGTCGCGCAGGTCGTGCACGGATGAAGCGACCACCGCGATCACCGAGGGCATGCTGCGAGCCGAACATGCGCAGGTGAAGGCGACATCTTGCAGCAGAACGTCGGGCGCATGCTCGAGAAAATGAATGACGCGTTTGACCTCGTCGGCGAGCATGGCGTCGTTCATTGCGCCGATGAGGCAGAGCTCGCAATCGAAGGGATCGTATAGGTGGAGGGGTTGGCTCATGTCTCCTCCGGGTATTCTTCAAGAATAGCGGCGGCGCAGGTCCCTGTGAAATCGATCGCGGACACGCAAGCCCGGCGCGGGTTCTTTTTATTGCCCCTGATCCACGGGCGCGCATCGGTAAGCAAGTAGATAGGGGATTTTGCCGTGGTGATTTTCGGATACGGCTTTTCGACCTCCACATGCGGCGCGAGAATCCGGTGAGAAAGCGCGAGTGCGGCTTTGACCATTCCTGCGGCACCAGAGGCCCAGAGTGTGTGGCCGATATTTCCTTTGACGGAGCCGATGCCCACAAGGGGCTGGCCTTGTTTGCGTTCGCCGTAGATATCCTGCATGACTTGCAGCTCAGTCTGGTCGGAATAGGGCACGCCAGAACCGTGCGCCTCGATGAGTTGGATCGAATCGGCTGAGACGTCGGCGGCGTGCATGGCCCGGCTGACCGCGCGCGTCAACCGTTCTGGCGTCGGTACGCGCTGATGCTGGTCTAGCGAGGCGGCCACGATCCCTGTGCTGCGGATAATGGCGTAGATTCGGTCGCCTTGACGGAGAGCGTCCTTAAGTCGTTTCAGCACGAAAACCGCGCCCCCCTCGCCCGGCAGCGTTCCGTCTCCTTCGCGGCTGAAAGGTTGCAGCGTTTTACCCCGTGAGAAGGGAATCGTGCCGGCCAGTCCTTGCAGGATCGCCCGGTTGAGGGGGGGCTGTACGGCACCTGCCAGCGCGATGTCTGCCCGCCGCGACAACAGATCGTCCATCGCGCCTTGGATCGCTTGGTGACAGGAAGCCGCTCCCGCATCCACCACGAAGGCGGGGCCGGCAAATCCGATCAGGTGCGCCACCCACGAGGCGAGCACGCAACCGAGGGCCGACAGGAAAGCGTAGGGATTGGGTTCTGGCAGGGAAGCCGCGAGTTGGGCTCGGATTTCCGCGAGTTGGTCTGTGTCTGCGCCGGGGAAAAACTTATGAACAATGTCGAGGGTTTGATCGATAAAAAAGGTGTGTTGCAACCAGTTGACCGAAGCCGTGTTGAACGGTGGCGCATAACCGAGCCGGAACGAGACGCGGTCGGTGGGTAGGCTGTTGATCGTGCTGCCGCTGTCTCGTAAAGCGTCGATGGCGAGTTGGACGGTAAAGAAAACGTCTTGGTTCTCTCCGGCGTTAATTTTACGGGGAAAATACTGGTCTGCGGGATTGCATGCGTAGAGATCACCTAATTGGCCGCTGACGAAGGGAGAAGGACGGTCGAACAGATCTTTTCTCGTCACCGTACCGTTCGATTCGGATGTGATGACGGGGCTGAAGAGCGACTTCCGTTGCATGATATTCTGCCACAACGCCGTCAGGTTCTGCGACTCCGCGAACCGGCAGGCCATGCCGGTTATGACGATGTCTTCGCGTGATGTGTAGGAACGTGACATGCGGTTTGGTTGAGGTCTTTAACGGAGTGGGGCAAGCGGATATCGGGCGAGACTATATGGCTGACATGTGTGTTTCGGTAATGCCGGTCTTAGGGATGAGGGGAGGGGCAGGATGACGCGTAACAGTGTTCTGGGCCGGGAAAGGTGCCGTTCTGGACCTCCGTCGCATAAGCGCTGAAGGCGAGACGGGTTGTTTCTGCGAGCGAGGCGTAGGTTTTGACGAACTTGGACGGCGCATGTTCCGTTAAGCCGAGCATATCGTGCATGACCAACATCTGTCCGTCACAGGCCGGACCTGCTCCCACACTGATGATCGGCACTGGAACTGCGGCGGTGACCGCCGCGCCGATGTCGGGCGGCGTACACTCGAGCACAATGGCGAAAACGCCGGCCTCCGCAAGCGATTGGGCATTGGCCACGAGTCGATCGCCCTCTTCTTGTGTCTTGCCTTGGACCTTATAACCGCCCAACACGTTTACGGACTGCGGGGTTAACCCGATATGCCCGAGGACAGGAATGCCGTTTTGCGTGAAGGCCTTGACGAGGTCGGATCGAATGGCTCCGCCTTCAATCTTAACCGCATCGGCACCCGCCTCCTGAAGAAAACGACCCGCGTTGCGGAGACCTTCGGCGATGGAAATTTGGTAAGAAAGGAAAGGCATGTCGCCGACGACCAGGGCGTTGGCGGTGCCGCGCACGACGGCGGCGGTGTGGTGCAGCATGTCTTCCATCGTGACCGGTAGGGTCGAGCCGTAGCCCAGCATGGTCATGCCGAGCGAATCGCCGACCAAAATCAAAGGGATACCGGCTTCATCGGCGAGCCGTGCGTATGCATAATCATAAGCGGTGACGCAAGCAAGCTTGCGAATTCCTTTTGAGGCCTTGATCTTGGCCACATTCCACGTTTTCATATTTTTCTATTTTATCACAAACCCGCTCGTGAGCAACCTGCTAACACAGAACAAAG
>CAZTDL010000228.1:0-6898 GCA_964612775.1 uncultured Lentisphaeraceae bacterium | reverse complement strand
AGCACAAACTGACGGGCCGCACGACGGGACGAGGCAAAACCGAGACGGTAAACCAAATTGTCCATACGGGTTTCGAGCAACTGAAGCAGGATTTCGCCAGTGACGCCCTTACGGCGCAGAGCTTCCTTGAAAAAGCGCTTGAACTGGAGTTCCTGCATGCCGAACTGACGGCGCAAGCCCTGCTTCTGACGAAGCTGGGTGCCATATTCCGACATTTTGCGGCCACGGCGAGCGCCATGCTGACCCGGCGCGGGCGAACCCTGCTCGATCGCGCATTTGGCCATGTAGCACCGGGCGCCCTTAAGAAACAGCTTCTGCCCCTCGCGACGACAAATGCGGCAAGCGGGACCTGTATATCTGCCCATGGTTAGACTCTCCTCCGTTTGCGCGGACGGCAGCCATTATGGGGAATGGGCGTGCAATCCTTGATCAACGTGACGTGAATACCCGCGGACTGGATTGCCCGCACAGCCGACTCGCGTCCCGCTCCCGCACCCTGAACCCTGACCTCAACCTCATGCATGCCTTTAGCGACAGCCTGACGGGCGGCATCCTGCGCCACCATCGTCGCGGCGAACGCGGTGCATTTACGCGACCCCTTGAAACCGGCCTTCCCGGCCGAACTCCAAGCAATCACGCCTCCGCGGGCATCTGCGATTGAAACCAACGTATTGTTGAATGTAGAACGTACAAAGGCGATCCCCGCAGGAATCACTTTCCCCTTGCCCTTTTTCTTAGCGGCATCGGCAGCCTTGGCAGGCTCGTCGCCCGCAGCCATCACGGCAGCCGCCTCGCTCACGACCGGCTGCTCGGGAGCAGTGGTCTGTTCTTCTTGTTTTACAGCTTCTTCGCTCATGCGTCTTCAGCCTTAGAATACTTGGCGGGCTCGACTTCGAATTCCACTGAAGAGATTCGACGACGGGCCTGCGCCGGGTTATTTGGCAGCAGTAGCGGCCTTCATTGCCGTCCGTGCAGTCTTATCGCGCACCGCACCCACCGTCCGTTTGCCACCCTTGCGGGTCCGAGCATTGGTGCGTGTCCGCTGACCGCGAACCGGCAGACCGCGCTTATGGCGTATGCCGCGGTACGTTCCAATGCTGATCAAACGGCGAATGTTCTGCGAAACCTCTCGGCGCAGATCGCCTTCGACCCGATAGTTGTCCTGAATAAAAGCAACAATCTGGCGGATCTCATCCGGAGTCAAATCGTCTGCTTTTTTCGCCGGGTCGACTTTACAATGCTCGACCACGTCACTGGCCCTCTTTGGACCGATTCCATGAATGTAACGGAGCGCGTACTCGACGCGCTTTCTGCCCGGAACATCCACACCCATCAATCTCGGCATGGTTGTCTTCTCCAGTTAACCCTGACGCTGCTTATGGCGGGGATTCGTACAAATAATACGTACGACGCCCTTGCGACGTACCACTCGGCAACGCTCACAAATGCGCCGCACTGAACTGCGAACTTTCATGGTCTTTTGTTTCCTCGTTCAAAAAAGGTTTTGGATTAAACCAAAAGTCCGTCACCTTGTCTGTCATAACGTTTGGAAATTCTCTATGCCAGCGTCAGAATTTCCACACTTTCCCCAAGCACGGCCACGGTGTGCTCGAAGTGCGCGGACGGTTTCCCGTCACGCGTTACTACTGTCCACTCATCGTCCAGCACGACCACCTCTGAACGCCCAAGATTGACCATCGGCTCAATCGCCAACGTCATCCCCGGCATCAGAATGGGACCGCGCCCCGGCGCCCCGTAGTTCGGAATCTGCGGATCTTCATGGAGGTGACGCCCCACGCCGTGACCGACAAACTCCCTCACCACGGAACAACCAGCCGCTTCTGCGATGCTCTCAACCGTATGAGAGACATCGGAGAGATGAATACCGGGCTTGGCAACGGCCAGAGCCGCCTCCAGCGCCCGCTTCGTCGTCTCCACCAACCGGATTACATCGGGATCCGTCACGCCCACCATAACGGTAGTCGCGGAATCGCCGTTGAATCCATTGTAATACACCCCAACGTCAAGACTAACGATATCGCCGGGCAGGACAACCCTCCGTCCCGGAATACCGTGAATAACCTCATCGTTGATCGATATGCAAATCGCACCTGGATACCCGTTATATCCGAGAAATGAAGGTTTCGCCTTCATCCCCCCAATGATCTTTCGGGCCAACGCGTCCAGTTCGCCTGTCGTCACGCCCGGCTGCACCGCTTCCGCAACCTGCTTCAGCACCTCCGCCGTCATTCGGCAAGGAACTCTCATCGCCTCTAATTCAGCAGCACTCTTCAAAGGAATCTTCATTATAACGCTTGCCTGACCCGTTCAACAATGTCGTCTATCGGGCCCGTGCCAGCCACTCGCCGCAACACGCCTCGCGCAGCATAAAACTCAATCAGAGGCACCGTTTGCGACTGATACACCGCCAACCTGTTCTTTACGGTCGCAGGATTGTCATCCTTGCGGATCACCAATTCGGTCCCGCACACATCGCAAATGCCGTCCCGACGCGAAGGAATGTTCGTCACGTGATACCCCGCCCCGCATTTCGGACAACTGCGCCGCCCCGCAATCCGGTCCACCAACACCTCGTCGGCCACCTCAAGCAAAACCACGGAAGCCAGCCGGGCACCGCAACGCGAAATCGTCTCATCAAGAATCTTTCCCTGCGCTACCGTACGGGGAAAACCGTCGAGCAACAGCGTGCATTCCCCCTCAATCCCCGCGATCAGATCGGCTATCATCTGCGCGATAATCGCATCCGGCACCAACTCGCCGCGCTTCATGAACTCTTCCGCGTCAACGCCGGACGGCGTCTGACGCTTCACAGCATCGCGCAACAGATCCCCGCTCGACACATGACGCAGCGTTCCGCCCGCCGCAACCAACCGCCCCGCGATAGTCCCTTTACCGGACCCCGGAGCACCAAGAAAAACAACGATTTTCATAGCGAGTAAAAAAGGGTAGCAAATGCTTATGGACCGCGCAATGATGAAAAATAAAAATAAAAATAAAAAAGCCGACTGATATCAGTCGGCTTTCCCGTTTTTATGGTAGGGGTGCAGGGACTCGAACCCTGGACCCAGTGATTAAGAGTCACTTGCTCTACCAACTGAGCTACACCCCCATAAAAGAGTGGAGCGAGTGATGGGGCTCGAACCCACAACCTCGACCTTGGCAAGGTCGCGCTCTACCAATTGAGCTACACCCGCTTCAAAAGAACGGGAGAGACTTTATCAGAACGGTCGGCCCCGCGCAACAGGGAATTAAAAAATCTTCATCTTATTTTTCAGGGGTCGGGCCGCCGGCTTCGTCGGATCGGAAACCGATCATCCGTCGCCCGCTCGCGCGCAAACGTCCCTTCGCGAGACGTCGGCGTCACGCCGTTCAGAAGCGCCCTCGCGGCCGGAGAAAAATCGGACGCGAGATCGCACCCTTCGGCACGAACCTGCCGATGAACGCGCAAAGGCGTTTTGAAAGCGTTGCGAATCCGCTATAGCAAAAATGAGAAAGCCATCGCATCAACCGTTGCTCAACCGCCGCAAACACCATCCTTTTTTTACGCGAGAGCAGTCAAACGCATCATTTTCCCGTTTGTTATTGCGCGATCCGCCAATGGCATTTTTCCTGCTAACCAATCGGTGTGGCAACAGAACCAAACAAAGTCAATCTGCTGCGCGTGGTGAAACGGGCGCCGCTCGCCGTCCCAATGGATTCTCCGAAAAAAGGGATAGATTTCGAACATGTTTCGGAGACACGCTGTCCATGCTGCCACGCCCTTGTTCCGCTAACAAATGCCCGGCCGCTAACAACCCTGCCGTGTCCAAGTTGCGGAGAAAAGATACTGGTGCCGGGACGGGTGGGCGGCTTTTTGTTATATGAGCACATCGGCGAAGGCGAGATGGGCGAAATCTACCGTGCGACCGATGAGTCACTGAACCGCGACGTGGCAATTAAATTGGTCCGCGGCTGCCACGCCAACGATCCCGAGTCCATCGAGCGGTTGCGCAAAGAAGCCTGTGCGGCGGGAAAGCTCAATCATTCCCGCGTGGCGCAGGTGCACGCGCTCAATTTCTCAAACGGATTTCCCTATCTCGTCATGGAGCTGGTGACCGGACTCGACTTCGCCCAAAAGCTGAAACGTGAAGGGCCGATCGATGAGCGCACCGTACTGCGAATGGCGCTGGACGTGGCGGAAGGACTGTCGGCTCTGAACCGTGAAGGTCTCGTGCATGGCGACATCAAGCCCGGCAACATCGTGCTTGATCGAGACAACAACGCCAAGCTGGTCGACTTCGGTCTCTCGGGGATGACGCGGCGCGACAGCACCGGCGCCTTGGTCGGCACGCCTGACTACATCGCGCCCGAACTGCTTCGCGGCGCAAAAGACACCCATCGCAGCGATCTCTTCAGCCTCGGAGCCACACTCTACCACCTGCTCTCAGGGAAATTGCCGCACGACGGCGACACGATGGACGCTTTTATTAAAGCGCGCATGTACAAGCCGCCTATCCCCATCGAAAAACAGGTCCAGAACATCTCGTTCCTCACGCGAAAACTAATCATGAGGATGCTGGAGCCCAGCCCTTCGAAACGCCCCGCTGACAGCGATGTCGTCGCCACGGATATCCGGGAGGCCCTGTCCCGACTGGATGCGCCGGCACCTGAGCCTCACCGCTTCACAGAACACGTGCGCCGTCTTTTTGCGGCCTCATCCCCGATTTCCGCAAACGCCGTCAGCCGACCGCATCGCCGTTCGAGAAACGGCCTCCCTCGCACCGGCCGCATCGTTTCGCCGTCTGCGCAACCAGTCTTCTGCTGTTCGCAGGAACGAGTGCCGGCATTGCGCTTCTTGCGTCACAAAAACGTCCCGACCTCGTTCGGAAAGCGGAACGGCATTTGAACGAGGTCGTCCGCCGGATCAGCGACAAAGTCACACGCGTTTCCGCTCCCATAAAAACGTCAAAAAGCCTCGCGCCGATCCATGCGGTCACCAACCGTTCAGACCAAACGCCCCCTGCGGCTCATCCCCCCATCCCCCCGCTCATGCAACAGGCATCCGTTCCGCCGGTCAAGCCGACGTCCCCCTCTCCCGCGACGCTCCCGGCAGGCTACGTTCCGACGCCGTCCGACAGCCTTCAGCCCGAAACCGCAACCGCCACACGTACGGACGTTTTCACCATCGAAGCAACCCCCATCTGGCAAAGCACGAACCTGAGCGAGAACGCACAGAGCGGCAGTACCCTTAAAAAGGGAGGGACGCTGACAATCCAAGGCGCGGGCACCGACATGTGGAAAGGCTATGACCGGTGCCGACTCGTTTGGACCCCAACCTCCGGAAACTATGCCTTTTCAACACGGGTTCGGACGATCGCCAACAACGATGACCTCGCCGTCACAGGTCTCATGGTCAAAGGTCCGGACCCTGCCGCAGGACCGGGGTTGCTCTTCGGATTCCTAGGCAACAGCTATCTGTTTCTCCAAATCCGCCAGCCGAATAAGACTGTCGTCGTCAAAAGCTCGGGACGGCCGATTCACATCCCGAGTTACCTTCAATTCATCCGCCGCGGCAAAACCTTTGAAGCCTACACCTCCATCGACGGCCACTCTTGGGTTCATTTCGCCTCATGCGAACTGGACATGCCGAACGATGCCACCATCGGCTTTGTCGTCTCCCCGCAAGTGCCCGACACGCTCGCCACGGCCACCTTCACCGCCATCCATCTGATGACGCCCCTTACGTTTCATGAAAAAAATCCGAAGTGAGCCCCTCCGCGATCGGCGCCTTGCATTCAATTGCGCTTGCAGGGACACAGGAGCGGTGTGAACGGATGACAGGTTCTCTTTCTTAATGCTGCGTTCTTCCTCATTAGGCCGCACCGCGACAGAATATCCATAGGAGTTCCGATGGGCACGATTCCCAACACAACGTTCATTGTCACCTGCCCGGAATGCAACGCAACCGAATCGGTCACAATCGTGAATCGGGGCAGCGACTACACCGGACCCGTCTGGCCGAAAGGGGCCCTGCTTAAGGAGTTCGATGTCCTGTGGAGCGGCGGCGGTTGCATTGAACCTGAAATCGTATCCGCAAAATGCAAAAAATGCGGCATACGGGCCGAAATCTGAGTTCATCGCCCCGACCGCTTGCTTTAACCGGCGGGTTTCGTCTAAAATCGCAGTCATGAAACATACCGAAGCCGCCGCAGCCGTGTTTGAACAGGGGGTCTGCTGCTCCCAAGCCGTGTTGGCCGCCTATGCGGCCGAGTACGGCCTTGATCGTGATATCGCATTGAAAATCGCCGCCGGTTTTGGTGCGGGCATGGGGCGAATGACGCAAACGTGCGGAGCCGTCACCGGGGCCTACATGGTGCTCGGACTAAAGTACGGGGCCGCATCCGGGGATCGCGAAGCGAAGGAAAGAACCTACCGGGCCGTCAGGGAGTTCGCCCAGAGGTTCAAGGAGAGGAACGGCGCGTTGGGCTGTAAAGAACTGTTGGGATGCGACATCAGCAAGCCCGAAGAATTCGCGAAGATGAAGAGCTTGGGTCTGCATGTGACGGTCTGTTCGAAAATGGTGCATGACGACTGCGTGAGCCTGGATGAGCTGCTAAAAGGCTGAAGCGGTCGCAAGCGGTGAAACGGCTCGCACTTGAGGTCGGCAAGAACGGTTGCGTTGGTGAGCCTGCCCGTGCGAATGATCCCTATGCGCGACGCTGATCTCGAATCGGCGCATCGGTGTGGCGTCTTGTTTTACCGGAATGGATCGGTTATCTTAAAGGGTATGAACTTACCGAAGATCACACCGAAACGCCTACCGGAAAACTTTCGCCGGGTTGTCGCGGGCGAGACGATCCAAAAAGATGATGTCGTGACCGACAGATATAAAAAACCC
>CAZTDL010000227.1:0-6934 GCA_964612775.1 uncultured Lentisphaeraceae bacterium | reverse complement strand
GCGACCGCGGCGCGATCTTTACCTTATCAATCCTCCGCTGGTGGAGAGCGCGGGGTCGGCGCGTTTCCGCAAGGGGCCCGCGTCCGTCTCGATTCCCGCCATCCGCGCGGCCACCGCTGCGGGCGTGCGAACGATTTGCTTCTGCCGCGCAAGGCAACAGGTGGAGCGGTTGTGGCGCGCCGTCACGGACGGTCATCCCGAGCTGAAGGAAAAGGTCAAACCTTACCGTGGGGGGCTTCTGCCCGCCGAGCGGCGTCAGCTCGAAAAAGATCTATTCGAGGGCCGTATCACCACGATCATTTCGACCAACGCGCTTGAGCTGGGCATCGACATCGGCGACCTCGACGTCTGCATCCTCTCCGGGCATCCGGGCACGATGGCGAGTTTCTGGCAGCAGGCGGGGCGCGTGGGACGCAAAGGAAACCGCGCTTTGATCCTTTTCGTGGCGCAGGACGCGCCGGTTGACCAGTATCTGGTGAACCATCCCGAGTTCATTACCGGCACGCCGATCGAGCAGGCATGGCTGAATGCGGATAATCCCTATATCATGCTCCAACACCTGCCGTGCGCGGCCCATGAACATCCGCTGCGAGATGAAGAACCGCTCTTCGCGTCACGCGCCTATCGTTTTGCGCTGGAAACGCTGAAGGAAGACGGCACGCTGAAGCCGTATAAAGGCTGCTGGCGCTACGCGTTGCCGGACTATCCCGCCAAGGGTGTCAACCTGCGCGGCATGACCGATTACAACGTGGAAATCGTCTGTGGCGGTGAGGTGATCGGCGAGATCGATCCCATCGGCGCGCGTTCGGAACTCTATAAGGATGCGATTTATCAGCACCTCGGGCGGCGCTATATGTCGCTGGATCTGGATCTCGAAAAGAAACTCTGCACCGTAGAACCGGTGGAGGTGGATTACTATACCGAGTGCGAATGGGAGAATCGGCTCGACTTGACCGCCGAAGAGGAGCAGAAGTCGCTGCACGGAGCGGATCTGCGCTTTGGCGCGCTGCATGTGAATAAACAGCCCAAACTCTTCAAGAAGGTGCGCGAGCGATCACTGGAAAACGTCGGGTATGGGCCGATCACGTTGCCGCCGTTCGAATACGACACCACGGGGTTCGCTTTGCGCGCGCCTGCGGCATGGATCGAGGCGCTGAACGCCAAGGACAAGCGGCTCGTGCCGGCCGCGCTCTTCGGCCTGCGCTATATCCTGCGGCATGCCGCGCCCGGCATCTGCATGGCCGATCCGGGGGATTTAGAGACGGATCTCGCGCCGATTGACCGCAAGGATGCGGCCGCCGGACAGGATAGGGAACGCGTGACGGTCAACGATTCGGCCATCGTGCCAGCGGTGCCTCAGGCGATGTTGGACGGGCCGTGTTCCGCAGTGGATGTGAGATTCCCCTCGCTTCAAAAAGACGGCTGGGAGCCTGGAGACGAGCCGCCCAAGGTGCCGGATACGCTGGACGGAGAGATCTTTGAGCCTCTGCCGCCGCCCGACTGGGAGAACATGGCATTCGAGAGCGCGCTGTATTTGTATGACAAGCTGGAGGGCGGTGCGGGATACGCGGAAAAGGTGTTTGAGAAGATCGGGGAGACACTGGATCTCTGCCGCCGTATGATCCGCGAATGTTCCTGCGAGAACGGATGCCCCGCGTGTGTGCCGCCGTTGCCGCCGGGCGTGAATGACGAGAGTCTGGAATTGTTTTTGGTGGAATCGGACGCGGTGCGCGTCTGTACGCTGAGTTTGTTGGATGCGCTCTTGGACGGCGTGATCGCGGTACCCGAAGTGAAGACGGTGACGCGCGACTGGGATCCGTGCGTGAAGGCGCCTGCACCCGACACCGAGGAGATCCGGCTGCGCGAGAAGCTCAACCGCGCCGCAGATGCGCTACGGGAAAAACGAAAAAGGGAATATTGAGACGGCGAAGAAGAAGAGACAATGCGAACATCGAACATTCAACATCGGATTTTGAACGTCGAACGGGAAAACGGCATCCGTTCGAGGTTGGGCGTTCAGCGTTCAATGTTCAGCGTTCGCGTTATTGAAAGAGTTTGGTTCTAAGGAGAGAATGAGACGTGAAAAATAGCATGATACTGTTTGTCGGGGTAGGCCTGTTGTTGGCGATGGGGGCGGGAGCGGCAGATGTTTATCTGACCGATTTGGATATCTCAAAAACGAAGCAGGGATGGAAAGAGGCGGCCAGAGATTTCAACCTGCTCGGCCAGCGGCTTAAGGTTGCCGATCAGGTTTACACCAACGGCATGGCGACCCATTCGCTTTCCGAGCTGTATGTGGATTTGCTTGGGGCACGGCGCTTCATCGCCGCCGCAGGTGTCGATGACTCCTGCGACAAGGGCGACAAACGGATGGTCTTTCAGGTGATCGGCGATAGTCGGCTGCTGTGGCAGAGTGGCCCGCTGAAGCGCGGGGATAAGCCTGTGCTTGTGGATATCGATGTCGCCGCCATTAAGACGCTGCTTCTGCGCGTGGATCCTTGGCGGGACGGCGACACGGGGGACCATGCCGACTGGCTGAACGCGCGCTTCGTCACGGACGGCAAGACGAAGCCGACAGCGGTCGGTTCGCGCCATTGGGCGAACTTCTGGCTTTCCTCGTTGGATACGGCCTTCATCACGCCAGTCGGCGCGTTTGCCGATACGCCGATCACCATTGCGGGCGTGAATTATGCGGAAGGGCTCAACCTTGCCGCGTCTTCCGATTTCTGTTTTATCACCGGTTCAGCCGCGCGGTTTGCAGGTAAGGTCGGCGTCGACGACAGCACGGCGGGCCGCGCGGAATTTGTGATCTATGGCGATGGCCGCGTGTTGTGGCGGAGCGGTGTGATGACGAGGGGTGAAAAGGCCAAGTCTTTTGACGTGAACCTTGCGGAGGTTGGCCTGTTGCGGTTATCGATCGAGGGGGCGCGTCATGTACGCGCCGACTGGGCGGAAACCGCTTTCACTCTGAAAGGGAACGTCAAGCCTTGTTCAACATATAATCCTTCGCTTTACGAGAACAACCGCGAATGGGAAAACCCGCGCGTTTTCCGCGTCGGCGCGGAAAAATCGACGGCAACCATGATGGTCTATGACTCCGCCAAACACGCGCGCAAAGCCGTGGCGCGCGAGGATTCGCCCTTCTTTCTCTCGCTTGACGGGATGTGGCGTTATCATTGGGTTCCGCATCCGGACCAGCGGCCGTCGGATTTTTACCGTCCCGATTTCTCGGTGACAAACTGGGCTACGATTCCGGTGCCTGACTGCGTGGAAGTGCGCGGTTACGGTACGCCGCTCTACAAAAATATCGGTTACTACTTTAAGATCGATCCGCCTTTTGTAACGCGTACGCCGGATCCGCGCTACACCACGCTGCAAGAGCGGAACGCCGTCAGCTCCTACTGCCGGACCTTCACGGTACCGAAAGCGTGGCTGGGCCGTACGGTCTATCTGCGCTTCGATGGTTTCGCCTCGGCGATGTATGTGTGGCTCAACGGTGAGCGTGTCGGCTACGCGGAAGACGGGAGACAGGGCGCGGAGTTTAACATCACCGCTGGACTCAAGGAGGGCGAGAACTCCTTGGCCGTCGAGGTCTACCGTCTGAGCGATGGCTCGTATATGGAAGATCAGGATTTCTGGCGGCTTTCCGGCCTGTACCGGCCCGTTTATCTTTGGTCTGTTCCGAAGACACACGTGCGCGACTATTTCGTGCGGACAACCACGGTCTCGGCCGGCGATACCGCCGGCGTATGGGATCTTAACGTGAAGGCTTCCCTCGACGGTGCCTTGCCGGATATGACGCTTGAAGCCGAACTCTATCCGCATAGTTTTAAAGGCGGGCGCGTGGCTTATGGCCATGCCGTCGTGGTCGGCCATGCCGTCCAGCTCGACCTTTTCGTCACCGCGCCGCGTCTGTGGTCGGCCGAACAGCCCAATCTCTACAAACTCGTTCTGACGCTCAAGGACGCCCGCGGCAAAACGCTCGAGGCCATTCCGCAGAAAGTGGGTTTTCGCCAAATCGAATCCAAGGGTAGCCAGATCCTCGTGAACGGCCAGCCGATTCTCATTAAAGGTGTGAACCGTCACGAGATGGATCCGGACCACGGCTATGCGGTGCCCTACGCACGCATGGTCGAGGACATCACGCTCATGAAGCGTCATAACATCAACGCGCTTCGCACCTGCCATTACCCGAACGATCCGCGCTGGTACGACCTGTGCGACGAATACGGCCTGTATGTGCTGGATGAGGCCAACGTCGAGACGCACGGTCTCGAAGGTTCCGCCCGCAGCCCGGTCGTGGACCCGAGCTTCCGCGCCGCCGCGATGGATCGCGAAATGGGCATGGTCGAGCGCGACAAGAACCATCCCTCAATCCTCTTCTGGTCGCTCGGCAACGAGAATAACGTGGACTCCGATTTCTTCGCGCAGGCCTTTACCTGGATCAAAGACCGCGATCCCGGGCGCATCATACAGAACCAACGCAACGGTCCGCATGAAACGGTAGACGCGATGTATGCCCGCGTGCGCGACATTGAAGCCTACGGCAAGCGGACCGATACGAAAATGCCTTTCATCATGTGCGAATATTCGCACGCCATGGGCAATTCCTCGGGCAATCTCGCCGATTATTGGCGCGTCATCAACACCTATCCGAATCTCCAAGGCGGCTTCATCTGGGATTTTGTGGATCAGGCGTTGCGCAAGCAGCTCCCGTCGGAGAAGATTACGCACGGCGGCCCCATGGCCTTCTGGGCCTATGGCGGCGATTACGGTGATTTCCCGAACGACGACAATTTTAATTGTAACGGCTTGGTTCAGACCGATCGCCGTCCGACGCCGCAGTTCGAGGAAATGCGGTATTGTTATCAGACCGTAGCGGTCGACGCCGCAGACGTGACGCGCGGGCGCTTCATGCTCCTGAACCGGGCCTTTTTCACGAACCTCAGCGAGTACGAGGGCCGCTGGACCTATGAGGAAAACGGCTTGGTGGTCGCGCAAGGCAAGCTGGGGAAACTGGATGTGCCTCCGCAGGGTCGGAAAGAGATCGAGCTGCCGCTTTCGATGGTGCGTAAACCCGCCTATGCGGCGCGCGTCAGCACATGGAACTTCACGTTCACCACCGCGCGCGATCAGATTTGGGCCAAGAAGGGGCATGTCGTGGCACGCGATCAGGTGGTGGTTCCCGCCGATCCGCAATCCGCACCGATGACGACCGGCGTCGTGATGCTTAAAGAAGCCACGCCGGTCGAGGACGACGCGGGCGTGACGGTAACCGGTTCAGACTTCACCGTGCGCATCAGCAAAGCGACAGGCGCGATCATCTCCTGGAAGGTGTCGAACGAGGAACAGCTCTTTGCGCCGCTGGAACCGAACTTCTGGCGCGCGCCGACCGATAATGATCGCGGTAACGGTATGGCCGCGCGTCACGCCGTGTGGAAACGGGCGGCGGAACATCGCGAGGTGAAGGACGTCGTCGTCCGGCGCGAGGTGGATGGTAACTGGCGCGTTCTGGTGACGCTCGCTTATCCCGATGCGGGAGAAACAACGGGCTCGCTGATCTACAAATTCACCCGCGCCGGGCAGATCCGTGTTTCCTTTAAAGTCGAACCTAAAGGGGCCGGGCTGGCCTCTCTGCCGCGCATCGGCATGACCACGCAGATTTCGACATCGTATGATCATGTGGCTTGGCTCGGCCGCGGACCGCATGAGAACTACGCCGACCGCAAAGCCTCGGCCTTTTTTGGCCGATACGCCTTGGCTGCCGACGACTTTTTCTTTCCCTATGTCGAACCGCAGGAGACCGGCAACCGGACCGATACGTTCTGGGTGACCTTCACGAACGCGGCGGGCAAGGGCATCAAAGTGACGGGAGACCCGAAGATCAACTTCAGCATCCTTCCCTATACGATGGATGAGTTGGCGACGCGCAAGCATCCGTGGGAACTGAATCCGTGCGGCAATTGGGTCGTCAATCTGGACTACGGACAGATGGGATTGGCGGGCGAAGACAGTTGGGGCGCGCGGCCTTGGCCGGAAAACCAGCCGATGCCCGACCGGGAATACGCGTACGGATTTGTGCTGGAGCCGTTTGATGAGAAGGGGCGTGTGCGTCATTAGGCAATCGGCGTTCCCTCAAACGCCTGCTCAGTCGCCTTCAAGGATGCGCTTCAACCGAATTGAAGCGCATCCTTGCGACTCCCGCTGATCTTCGGTATGATGGAACACGTTTTACTGTGAGGTGTTGCCTTTATGATTCGCAAAACATGGTTTCTTCTGCTGCTCGGCGCAGGCGGTCTGCTGCTCGGCGGGTGCGGTTCAGACTCGTCCGGTCAGAGTGCCCTGCGCGAGGGTATGGCGGCCTTCAATGAAAAGAACTACGCCGCGGCGATCACGCATCTGACTCGCGCCACGCAACGGATCACATCTTCCGCTGATCTCTATTATCATCTCGGATGCGCGCATTTGGAAAAGGGCGAGCCCGAGCCGGCCGCCGCCGCTTTTATTGCGGCGCTCGAGCTGAATCCCAAGCACGGCGAGTCGCTGGCCGGTCTGGGGCAGGTCGCCTTTTACAAAAAGGACCTGTCCAAGGCGCGCGATTACTTTCGGCAGGCGTTGGCGTCGACCGTCTCCAGCGACGACGCGAAGGCCAGCATTCTGAACGGTTTGGCGCTGGCCGAAGCGGGTCTGCAGCGTTACGATCTCGCGCGGCTCTATCTGCTTGAGGCCCAGCAGGCCAGTCCCAAATATGCGCCCTCGCTTTACAACCTCGCCAGCCTTTACCGCGACACCTATAATTTGCGGGAAGAGGCGTTGGACCAATTCGAGATGTATGTGCGCATCGCGGATAAAAAAGATCCCTATTTGGACAAGGGCGCGAACAACGTCAAGCGGCTGCGTCTCAATATGGAACGGACGCGGGGGGAGGAAATGG